>NZ_RZPB01000677.1:0-3288 GCF_003998535.1 Mesorhizobium sp. M7A.F.Ca.AU.002.02.1.1
GTCTACGACGCGACCGGGCAGATCAGCGCCTCGATTGAAGAGGTGTTCAAGACCATCGGCGAGGCGGTTGCCATCGTCGTCGTCGTCATCCTTCTGTTCCTTGGCTCCTTCCGGTCGGTGATGATGCCGATCATCACCATCCCGTTGTCGCTGATCGGCGTCTGCTTCCTTTTGTTCGCGGTTGGCTACTCGATCAACCTTCTGTCGCTGCTGGCCATGGTGCTGGCGATCGGCCTGGTCGTCGACGACGCCATCGTGGTGGTGGAGAACATCCATCGTCACATGGAAGAAGATCACATGTCGCCGATGCAGGCTGCGTTCAGCGGTATGCGCGAAATCGCATCAGCCATCGTTGCCATGACCATGACGCTGGCCGCCGTGTTCGCACCGCTGGCATTTACCGGCGGCCTGACCGGCGCGCTGTTCCGTGAATTCGCGGTCACGCTCGCCGGCTCGGTGGTGCTGTCGGGTGTCATCGCCATCACCATCACCCCGATGATGTCGGCACGCCTCTTGAAGTCCGGCACGCCGGGCCGTTTCCAGCGCATTGTCGACGGCACCTTCGCGCGCGTCGAGCATGTCTATGAACGCGCCGTCACCGGATCGCTGAACTATCGCCCGTTGACGTTGATCATCGTGCTTGCGCTTGTCGGCGTCACCGGCTTCATGTTCACCAAGACCTCGAGCGAACTTGCGCCGGAAGAGGACCAGGGCTTTCTGCTCTCGATTGTGACGGCGCCGCGTTATGCGACGTCCGATTATACCGAGACATACGTCAACCAGATCCTCGGCCTGGTGAAGGATATTCCCGAAACACGGGCGCAGTTCTCGGCCGTCGCCTTCGGCGGCACGACAAACAGCGCCTTCGTCGGCTATGCCTTCAAGGACTGGGCGGAACGCAAGCGCAATTCGAAGGAACTGCAGGCTGACATTACGGCCCGTATCGCCAAAGTGGCCGGTGTCGAGGCCTTCGTCTTCGCACCGCCGACGCTGCCGGGCTCCGGCGGCGGCCTGCCCATTTCCATGGTGGTGCGATCGACCGGCGCTTCCTCGGCAGTGTACGAGGTGGCCGAGCAGATCAAGAACAAGGCGCAGGCCTCCGGCCGCTTCATCGTCGTGCAGAATTCGATGGCCTATGACGCACCGGAGGTGACGGTGACCATCGACCGCGACCGCGCCGCCGCGCTGAACCTGCCGATCGCCGATATCGGCCGCACGCTGACCTTGCTGGTCGGCGGCGCCGAAGTGGCGCAGTTCGACCGCGATTCCAACAGCTACGACATCATCCCGCAGGTGCCGCAGGAGTTCCGCGACGACCCCGACAAGCTCGGCGAATACTTCGTGCGCAGCGTGACCGGCGAGATGGTGCCGCTATCGGCGGTGGTCAAGATTTCGACCAATGCGGCGCCGGCGGCAATCGAGCAGTTCAACCAGCTGAATTCGTCGACGATTTCGGCGCTTCCGCTGCCCGGCGTCACCACCGGCGACGGGCTGAAGGCGCTGGAGGACATCGCCAAGGAGAGCCTGCCCGACACGTTCTTCATCGATTATTCCGGTCAATCGCGACAGGAAAAGGAACAGGGCAACACCATCCTGATCGCTTTCGCGGCCGCAGTTGTCGTCATCTATCTGGTGCTGGCGGCGCAGTTTGAAAGCTTCCGTGACCCGCTGATCATCATGATGGCGGTGCCGTTGTCGATCTTCGGCGCGATCGTGCCGCTCAATCTGGGCCTCGGCACGCTCAACATCTACACGCAGGTCGGCCTGATCACACTGATCGGTCTGATAACCAAGCACGGCATCCTGCTGGTCGAGTTCGCCAACCAGCAGCGTGAAAAGCATGGCATGCGGCGGCGCGATGCCATCATCGCCTCGGCCAAGGTGCGCCTGCGGCCGATCCTGATGACGACGGCGGCGATGGCGCTCGGCGTTGTGCCGCTGATCACGTCCAGCGGCGCTGGTGCCGCGGCCCGCTATTCGATGGGCCTGGTCATCTTCACCGGCATCCTGGTCGGCACCATATTCACGCTCTTCGTCGTGCCCATGTTCTACACCTTTATCGCCAGCAAGGACCTGCCTCATCTGGCGGAGAAGCCGGACCCCAAGCTGATGCCGGCACTGCCGAGCTAGGACGGTCTAGGGAGTCCCGCCCAGAAATGCGCGGGGCAAATCGATGGAAACAAAAGAAAAGAGGCCGGGAAATTCCCGGCCTCTTTTCTTTTTGGCTGGGCTCGATACCGCCGGTTTGAACTGTACGCAATACCGCAGCGTTTCCGGAGGGAGCTTTGAGGCGCGGCAGCATGCTGCCACGCCACCGTTTCCAGCCTGCTACTTGACGATGACGATGCTGGTGTTGGTCGCCCCGAAGGTTTCGACGAGCTGGTAGAAATCGGCGGCGTTGTCGGGGTGCAGCCGCACGCAGCCATGCGAAGCCGGCTGGCCGAGGCGCTTGATCGCATAGGTCGCGTGCACCGCATAGCCGCCGCTGAAGAAGACCGAGTGCGGCATCGGGGCGTTGTCGTATTTCTTCGAATACCACATTTCATGCATGCGGGTCGGCTTGAACGAGCCGGTCGGCGTCACATGGGCCCGGTCGCCGGTGGAGACTTTCCAGGCGAAGGTCGGCCGGCCGTCGACGGAGACTTCCATGATCTGCTGCGAAAGCGAAACGCGCGCCACGATCTTGTTGGCGGCATGCGCGGCGCCCGAGCCGAACAGCAGTGCGGCACCGGTCAGCGCGGCGGCGGCGATGTTGATGAGCTTGGCGGAAATGGCGGTATGCATGAAGAAAATCCCCTCTCTCTGCCGGTCCAGCCGGCTCCAATTCGATGGCTGCTTATCCCAACGTCATGTTTCGGAGAGATTTCGCAAAATGCTCATTTGTGTTTCGAATCTGTTTCCACTGGTTAACAAACGCCAACCCCATTAGAGCCGTCGGTGGCCCGCCAGCGAGACCATAGCAAGACCAAGGTCAGGAACATGGGTATCCGTCGCTAAACGAAAGTGCGAATTAGCAGTATTCGAAAGGACCGCCGTAGATCTCGAAACCGAACTGCAACAAAGCGAGGTTTCAAGCGGCATGATCCGGATACGGGCCGCAAGCAAAGTTGACGCAACGAAAACAGCCGGTAACGAACATGGGAACGAAATCGAACGCGCTGTCCTGGCTTTTCAGGATCAGCATCGCGGCAGCGGTCATCGGCGGCGTCGGCATGGTTGCCGGCACCCCGCTGACAAGCCTCGGCGCGATGACTTCAGGCGAGATTTCGACCCTGCACGCCGCACTGT
>NZ_RZPB01000678.1:0-3286 GCF_003998535.1 Mesorhizobium sp. M7A.F.Ca.AU.002.02.1.1
GACAAACCCGGAATCGGACGGAAGGCGGAGAAATAGCCCCGCCGCAGATGGTAGCTGCCATAGAGCCGGGCGCTCGTGTGCAATATGCCGTCGTCGGATGTCTTGTCGGCGCCGATGATCATCTGCGTCGACTGGCCGCCCGGCGCAAAGCGTTCGCGCTTTTTGGTCTTCAAAGTCGGCTCGGCCTTCTCCTCCATCTTCTGGCGCAGCCTGGCCATGGAAAGCCGGATTGTCTCCGGCTTCTTCTCGGGCGCCAGCCGCTTCACACCCTCGTCGGTCGGCAGTTCGACATTGATCGACAGCCGGTCGGCATAGAGACCGGCCTGCTCGACCAGTTCGGCCGAGCTTTCCGGGATGGTCTTCAAATGGATGTAGCCGGAGAATTTCTCCTCCAGGCGCAGCCGGCGCGCCACCTCGACCATCTCGCCCATGGTCTCGTCCGGCGAGCGAACGACACCCGAGGACAGGAACAGGCCTTCTATGTAGTTGCGCCGGTAGAAATCCATGGTCAGCTTCACCACCTCGTCGATGCCAAAGCGGGCGCGCCGCACATTGGACGACGATCGGTTGATGCAGTAGCTGCAATCATAGATGCAGAAATTGGTCAGCAGGATTTTCAGCAGCGAAATGCAGCGGCCGTCCGGCGCGTAGGAATGGCAGATGCCCATGCCCTCGGTGGAGCCGATGCCGCCTGATTCCAGCGAGTCCTTTTTCGCCGCACCCGACGAGGCGCAGGACGCATCGTATTTGGCGGCATCGGAGAGGACAGCCAGTTTTTCACGGACGGTGAGTGCGCTCATCTGTTCATGATATGTTCTTATCCGCCCTTATGCCACCTCATTTGATGGAAACGGCGAAAAAGTGATCGCCCGCCCGGCCCTCAGACTTCGTGCAGATAGAGGTGGTAATCCAGTTCGCTGACCGTGCGTGCCACGCGCAGGTATTCGGACTGTTTGATCGCCACGAAGGTCCGGTGCAGGTCCTCGCCGAGCGCGTTCTTCAGGAAGCTGGACGCCCGGGCCGATTCGATCGCGGCGCGCCAGTCGACAGGCATGGTTGTGCGCGTGACCGCTGCCTCATAGCCGTTGCCGGTCGTTTCGGGCCCCGGATCGAGCCCTTCATCCATGCCCTTGATGATGCCGGCGAGCACGGTTGCGGCGATCAGATAGGGGTTGGCGTCGACGCCCGACGGCCGGTGCTCGATGCGCCGGTTCTTGGCGTCGCCGGCCGGCACACGCAGCGCCACCGATCGGTTGTTGACGCCCCATGTCGGTGCCACCGGCGCATAGGATTGCGAGACGAAGCGCCGCCAGGAATTGGCGTGCGGCGCAAACACCAGCATCGATTCCGCCATGGTCTGGATGAGGCCGCCGAGCCCTTGCAGCAGCGGCAGCGACCAGCTCTCGCCGCCGGCTTCGGCAAAGACGTTTCGGCCGGCTCTGTCCTGCAGCGAAACATGGAAATGCATGCCCGAGCCGGCGTATTTCTCGATCGGCTTGGCCATGAAGCAGGCGGTGACGCCGTGGCGGCGCGCCTGCGCCCGCACCAGCCGCTTCAGCATGACCAGGTCGTCGGCCGCCCGCATCACATCCTTGCGGTAGTTCAGCGTCAATTCGTACTGGCCGGGCGCATATTCGGAAATGACCGTCTCGGCCGGAATGCCTTGCGCCTTGGCTGCGGCATAGATGTCGGAAAACAGCGGCTCCATGCCGTGCAGATGATCAACGGAATAGACTTCCGTCTTGCCCGAGACGCGGCCGTCGAGCACGGCGCGCGCCGGCTGCACCTTGCCGTCGGCGTCGCGCTCATTGGCCAGCAGGAAGAATTCAAGTTCGAAGGCTCCGGCCGGATAGAGGCCCTTGGCCGCCAGGATGTCGACTTGCCGAGCCAACGCCAGCCGCGGATCCGACGACATCGGCCGGCCGTCGAGCATGTACATCGCCATCAGCAGCTGGCCACGTGGCGGGCTCGTGCCGTAGAGCGGCACCAGCGTACCGGGGATCGGCCATGCCCTGAGATCGCCGTCGCCGGTCGTCCAGATCAACCCGGTCTCGTGCACATCCTCGCCGGTGATGTCGAGGCCCAGGATCGAGATCGGCATATGGCGGCCGCCCTCGAAGATGCTCTTCAGCTCATGCCGGCGCACGATCTTGCCGCGGCCGACGCCATTGGCGTCGGTCAGCACGATATCGAAGGCTTCGATCTCGGGATGGGCGTCGAGAAAGGCGTGCGCCTCGGCGGATGTCGAGCCCGAAGGTGAGGTCATTGTGGCATTGGGATGGTCCATCGCCGCTTGTCTCATGCCCCAAGCTTTGCCGCAACCGCGCCGAAGGCGGTGATCAGCCGGTTGACCTGGGTCGCAGTGGTCGCCGGCGAGATCAGCATCATGTTGTGGAAGGGTGCGATCAGCACGCCGCGATTGATCAGCGCGACATGGATGGCGGCCTCCAGTTCCGGCGCATGCGCCACTTCCGCCTCGGCGCCATTGCGCAGCGGACCGGGCGCGCAGATGAACTCGACGCGGGCGCCGACACGGGAAACATGCCAGGGCAGGCGATAGCGATCGATCACGCCGGTCAACCCGGCATCGAGCCGCCGCGCCAGGTGATCCATGCGGTCATAATTTTCCGGCGTCATCACCTCTTCAAGCGCGGCGCGCATCGCTGCGAACTGCAGCGGGTTGGCCGAGAGCGTCGTGCCCATGCCGGAATAGCCCGGCTCCTTGGTCCTGTTGTAGTCCGCGTAGCGCGAGGCGACGTCGTCGCTCATGCCCCAGACACTGGCCGGCACGCCGCCGGCGATCGGCTTGCCCAGGACGAAGAAGTCCGGGTCGAGACCATATTTCCTCGTGTAGCCGCCGGGGCCGGTCGAGATCGTGTGCGTCTCGTCGATCAGAAGCAGTGTGCCGGCTTGGCGTGTCAGTTTGCGCAGGGCGTCATGGTAGCCCGGATCGGCAAGCACCATGCAGGAGTTGGTCAGCACCGGTTCGGCGATGACGCAGGCGACGTCCTTATCCCCAAGCGCGGCTTCGAGTGCTGAGATGTCGTTGAACTCGATGACCTTGGCCGTACGCGTCAGGTCGCGGAACTCGCCCGCCAATCCCGGCCGGTTGACGGGCTTGCCGTCGATCAGCCGCACCATCGTCTCGTCGACCGAGCCATGGTAGCAGCCGTTGAAGACAAGGATCTTCTCCCGGCCGGGATTGGCGGGCGAGTTCCGCGACCTGACGCGTACGGCCAAGGTCATCGAGTTCAACGACATCTCAGCACTCGAAGCCGCGCTTGGG
>NZ_RZPB01000679.1:0-3275 GCF_003998535.1 Mesorhizobium sp. M7A.F.Ca.AU.002.02.1.1
GCACGAACCCCTTGTAGGCCGGATCGCCAAAAAGCTCTTCCATGGCGTGGCTCATATCAATGTTTTGGGTTTTCGGCAATTGGAAGCTGCCTTCGCAGAACTCGGGTTCCTCGTCCTCACTTCCACACCTTCAGGGGGAGAGGAAGGAAGCCAAGATCGGAGAACGCGCCGCTCAGATCACTTCAAACACAAAAGTCTTCACCAGCGCATCCGGCTCGGCGATCGCATAGCAGCGGAACCACGGGCTTTCCTCGACCGGCCGCCATTTCCCAGTCTGCTCCAACTCATCGAACACCGCCTGGAAGCCGCCGCTCTCGAACACCCGGTCGCGCACGGTGAAGATCGCATGGCCGCCCTTGCGGGTGATGCGCACCAGTTCGTGCAGGCCTGTCGCCGGCGCATGGCTGATGGTGAACACGCCTGTCGAGAAGAAGGCGCGGAAATACCCGTCCGGCCACGGCAGCGGACCGCCCAGCATTGCCTGCTTCAGTTCGCTGTAGGCATTGCGGCTGCCGGCGATCTTCAGCATATCGTCCGAGAGGTCGAGCCCCGCAATGTCGCGGTAGCCGAGCGCATTCAGCGACGGTCCCGACAGGCCGGTGCCGCAGCCGGCATCGAGCAACGGGCCATCGCCCGCCGGCACATGGCGCGCCACCCAGGCGGTGATCAGGAAAGGCAGGAGGTAGCCGAGCGAGGCGGTCTCGCTGTCATAGGTCCCGGCCCATGCGGCATAGGCCTCTTCAAGCGCTTCCGGCGTGTCGGCCGTATAGACGGAATCCAGCGCCGCATTGGCTTTGTCGACGATCATGGGACCTCCTCAACGGGAATGCTCGGGGATCGTAGCGCTGCCTTGGCCGAAAAACTATTCCTCGTGCTGGCGGCGCAGCCGCCGTTCCAGCGCCCTGAGCGCCAGCGACAGGCCGACGGTCAGGATGAGGTAGATGTAGGCTGTTATCGAATAGGTCTCGAAGAAGCGAAAGGAGCCGGCGGCGTAGACCTTGCCCATCTGCGTGATGTCGGCAACGCCGAGCACCGAGACCAGCGAGGAATCCTTGACCAGTGCGACGAAATCATTGCCGAGGGGCGGCAGGATGGTGCGGATCGCCTGTGGAAACACGATGAGCCGGAAACGCTGCGCGCGGGTCAGCCCGAGCGCCTTCGCCGCTTCGATCTGGCCCTTCTCCACCGCCTGGATGCCGGCCCGGAAAACCTCCGAGATGAAAGCCGAATAGCCGATGGTCAGCGCCATGATGGCGCGCCACAACAGCGACACGTCGCGCACCAAAAGCTCGCCGAACAGGCCGGCGCTTTGCAGCGGCGCGGTCAGCGCGTTCCAGGCCGCGACGAAGGCCGGCGCGCCGGCAAAGGCGATCCAGAACAACAGCACCAGGATCGGCACGCCGCGGATGATCTCGACATAGAAGCGCGCGATCTGGCGCAGCCAGCGCGAACCCGACATTCCCATCAGCGCGATGCCGAGCCCAATGGCCGACGCCAGCACGAAGGCAATCACGGTGACGAAGATGGTGACGCCGATGCCCTTGGCGACCGTGGCGAACACCTGGGCATAGAGATTGCTGGTGGCGACGAAGACGGCCACCGCGATCGCGATGGTCACGGCCACGACGAGCCACCAGGGGAAGTCGGCTTTGGAGGAAGAGGCGGGAGGCATCAAAAGGATTGCGCCAAGGCAGCCCCCTCTGGCCTGCCGGCCATCTCCCCCTCAAGGGGGGAGATTGGCAGCTTCGTCGACGGCACTCTTTTTACAACTTTGGTGATTGGTGAAAGCGGAAAAAACAGCCAATCTCCCCCCTTGAGGGGGAGATGCCCGGCAAGGCAGAGGGGGGCGTTCAAGCGCGAAGTCAGTGCGAAATCACTGCCCCATCTTGTAATCAAGAAACCACTTCTTGTTCAGCGCATCGAACGTCCCGTCCGCCTTCAACGCCGCAATCGCCGCATTGACCGGCTTCACCAGGTCGGAACCCTTCGGGAAGATGAAGCCGAAATCCTCGGTGCCGAGCGGTCCGCCGATCAGCTTCAGCTTGCCCTCGGAGGCGTCGACATAGCCCTTCCCCGCGGTGCCGTCGGTCAAGACGACGTCAACGTCGCCGGATTTCAGTGCCTGCACCGTGGCGCCGAAGGTCTCGAACAGCTTGATGCGCGGGTTCTGCTCATTGCCGTCGAGCACGCTGTAGACGGCGGTGTAGAAGGGCGTGGTACCGGCCTGCGCGCCGATCAGCCCATCCTTGAAGGCGCCGAAGGTCTTGGCGTCGGTGAAACGGCTTTCATCGCCGCGCACCAGCATGAACTGTTCCGAGCGCATATAGGGGTCGGAGAAATCGACCTTCTCCTTGCGGTCGTCCTTGATGGTGATGCCGGTCATGCCGATGTTGTACTGGTTGTCGGAAACCGCCTGGATCATCGCGTCCCAGGATGTGTTCTGGTACTCGACGGCGAAATTCAGCCGCTTGGCGATCTCGTTCATCGCATCATATTCCCAGCCGATCTGCTTGCCGGTCTTGGCATCGATGAACTGCAGCGGCGGATAGGCGTTTTCGGTCACAACCACCACCTTTTTGCCGCCGAGGTCGGGCAGCGCCTGCGCAAAGGCGGCAACGGGTACCAGGACGAGGGCAAGCAGGCCTGCCAGCAGCAGTTTCGATTTGGTCATGACACACTCCCCGGAAATTGAAGGACCCGGGCACGGCCGGGCTTGTAGGAAAATCCGGCGCCGACTTTAGCTTTCCGCAAGCGTCATGCAAGACGGTCCGCTGCGTCAGCGCGCGCGAAAAGGGATTCCGATGCCTTCATTTCCGGGATTCAGGAATGAACGGTGTCGCGGCAGCGATCAGCTCCGCTTCACGATGCCGGCATCCGCCTTGCGCAAGCCGGAGACGAACCGTGTCAGCGTGCGGTGCAGGGATTTCAACTCGTCGGCATCCAGCGGCAGGTTGCAAAGCATCGCCGCCGGCACGCTTTTGGCCTGCTCACGCAACGCTTGTCCCTTCGCTGTCGGCTCGACCAGAACCCGGCGCTCGTCGGCGGGGTCGCGCCGGCGTGTGACCAGGCCACCGGCCTCCAGCCGCTTGAGCAGCGGCGTCAGCGTCGCCGAATCCAGCCCGAGCGCTTCGCCAAGCTCGCCGACCGTGCTTGGAGCCCGTTCCCAGAGCGCCAACATGGCCAGATATTGCGGATAGGTCAGGCCGAGCGGATCGAGCAGCGGGCGGTAGAGCTTCGTCATCAGCCCGCTTGCCGAATAGAGCGCGAAGCAGAGC
>NZ_RZPB01000067.1:0-14568 GCF_003998535.1 Mesorhizobium sp. M7A.F.Ca.AU.002.02.1.1
ATTCATGCTGGCGCGCGATCAGCCTGTCGCGAACCGCGCCCAGCATGAATTGCACGAAGGTACAGGGCTCGAAGCGGCGATCGGCGCGGCGACCGCCGCCTGCGAGGAGGGCCTGCACCGCATCGGCACGCTGGCCTTGCCCGACCAGCCGGAACAGGCGGCCGACGTGCTTGCCGAAGGCGCCCGCGTCACGCTGCGCCGCGCCAGGAAGGCGCTCGACAAGGCCGGATCGCGGGGAGCGGCCGATGATTTCCACGATCTGCGCAAGGCGGCCAAGACCCACGGCATGCATCTGTCGCTGCTCGGCAGGCTGTGGCCGACACCGATCAAAGCAAGGCGCAACGCGGTCGACGAACTGGGCGAGCGGCTGGGCGACCTGCACGATGTGCTGGTGATGCGCGCCCTGCTCGAGGCCGACGACCAGCTGCTCGGGCCGCCCGAGGACACGAAACTTCTGGCCAAGCTTTTGAAGCGGTCGGAAAAGCAGCTGAAGAAGAGCTGCCTTGCCGAGGCGGCCGAGCTGTTCGGCGACAGTCCCAAACGCTCGACACGCAAACTGGCCCGCAAGGCGCGCGACGATCTGGCTGCGCCGCCGGAAGAGGCCGCGGCATCGTAGGATGACTTGGCGCTCTTCCTCTCGGTCCGGACGGGGGGAAGAAAGGCGTGCGCTAGCCCTCATTACCCGCCCATGCTAATCGCCATGGAGTATGACCGAGCCCGGCGACACGCTTCTGGATCGACTTGGCCGCTGGCTTGCCGGCCGGCTGCAGGAAGAATCGTCCGGCTACGAGCCCTACACCCCCTCCGATGCCGAAACGCTGCGTCGCACGCTTGAGCCCGGCGACATCCTGCTGATCGAGGGCAACCAGAAGATCTCGGCGGCGATCAAGTACCTGACCCAGTCGACCTGGTCGCATGCGGCCTTCTATATCGGCGATGCCTTGCCCGCGCCGGCGGACGGCTCGGAGCGGCCGCGCCTGATCGAGGTCACGATCGGCGAAGGCTGCGTCGCCGTTCCATTGTCGCGCTACCGCACCTACAACACCCGTATCTGCCGGGCGAGTGGGCTGGCGCCGGAGGATCGCGACAAGGTCGTCGCCTTCATGATCGGCAAGCTCGGCCTGAAATACGACCTCAAGAACATTTTCGACATGCTGCGTTTTTTCTTCCCGACACCGCCGGTGCCGGTGCGCTGGCGCCGCCGCATGCTGGCCTTCGGTTCCGGCGATCCGACACGGGCGATCTGCTCGACGCTGATTGCCGAGGCCTATGGCCAGATCCGCTATCCGATCCTGCCCGAGATCACCCGTGCGCCCGGCCGCGCCTCGGCGCAGTCGAACTATTCGCGCAAGGAAATCCTGCACATCCGCCACCATTCGCTCTACACGCCGCGCGATTTCGACCTGTCGCCCTATTTCCGCATCGTCAAGCCGACGCTGGAATATGGTTTCGACTACCGGGCGGTGACCTGGGACGACAAGCTTGCCGATCCCGGGGCCAAGGCCGCCGAATAAACGCGATCAAATGAGTCCAGCCGCTGCACAGGACCGCTGGCCGGCAGCCGGGCGTCAGTGCTTGCAAGCCGCGGCCCGCACGTCCGAGGGTGTGGCGTCATAACGGCGACGGAACGCCCGGTTGAAATAGGAAAGGTCGTTGAAGCCGGCCTCGTAGGCGATCGCGGTGATGCTGCGTCCGGCATGGCGCGGATCGCCGAGCATGCGATGGGCGCGCGCCAGCCGTTGGGTCATCATGAAATCAATCAAGGATGTGCCATCGCTCTCGAACAGCTTGCGGACGTAGCGGGCCGACAGTCCGTGGCGGGCGGCGACGTCTTGCGCCGACAGGTCGACATGGCCACCATGCGCGACGATATCGGCCTTGATGGCGCGCAAGCGGGCAACGCTGACGCCGCGGCCGCGTGCGATCTGGGCCGCATCCCTGGTCGCGCCCATGGCGAGTGCGGCAAGGTCGAAAACATGTGCCGCCGCAAGGTGGCAGGCCTCCGCAGTCAACTCGTCTCCGACCTCCTGGATCGAGCTGATATAGTCGAGCAACAGCCGCATCGCCCCGCTTTGGGTCGGCAAGGGCCGCATAAGAACCGCGGCCGGATCGCCGATCAGAGGCGAAAGCTGCTTGCGCGAAAAACTCAGATTGACGAAGCGAAACCCGCCGGCGCCGATCAGGTTGAGGCCAACCTCTTCACCGCTCATCATCAGCGCCTGGCCGTTGCCGACCGCCTCCTCGCGGCCGCGATGCTTCATCACACTGCCCCCGTCGAGGGCCGCCAGAAGAACGAAGTCGTCATTGTCGATCAGCGACGACGTACGATGCACCCGGAATTCCGATGAGCTGCCGGTGGCGATGCCGAGGCCTGGCAACGCGCGCACCCGCATGTCGATCTGCGCCGGCGCCAGCGGATCGAGGTCCACCCTCAGAACCGTGCGGCCGTAAACCTCACGCGTGATCTCGACGCGATCCCGCTCCGGAAACATCTCCGTCGCCAGCCTGAATGAGGCTGACGTCCCCATCGTCGCAGTCATCGACACCCCCCATGCCCAAGAGCGCGGTCATATGCGCCGGAGCCTGCAAAACGTCAATCCCGGGCCGTTTTGGCCGCTTTCAGTGCCGTTCTGTCCAAGCTGCCCCCCTTTTATGCCCCTAGTTTGCGGCGCGATTCCGGAACCGGAACCGCATTGGCGGCAATCCAAAGGGGGGCACGATGTTTCATTTGCAACTGTTCAAGACGCTGTCGGCACTGGCTGCGGCAGGGTTCAATCCGCGCATCTATCTGCTGTCGATCGCCTTGGGCAACGCAGTGACCGATCATCGCGAGGCCAAGCTGCCGCCGCGCGCTGCCCGATGATGAGCAGCACCATGAAAAAGAGCATTTTCCTGGCCCTGACCATTGCCCTTGCGGGCTGCCAAACGGGCCAGGTCGACGACAGGCCGGCATCGATCGCGAGCGCGGCCGGCAGCAAGAAGGCCCGGAACGAACCGACGACGGAAACGGCATGCGCCGATGCGGCCAAGAAGGCGGCGAAGGCGCAGACCAATGCGGCTCTGCTCGGCGGTGTGCTGTCGATGGCGGGGGGTCTTGGCGGTCTGGCTGGCAATGGTGGGGTCATTGCCGGCCAGGCCGCCTCGATCGGCGGCTCGGTTCTGCAGTCCCAGGCAACGAGCAGTGCCCGGGCCGGCATTGCGGAGGATTGTTATGGCTGAGCGGCGTTTCGTAGCCATGCGCCGGCTGGCCGGCGCGCTCGCACTTGCCGGCATGATCTTCGACAGCCCGCCTGCCTTGGCGCTGACAGCGCGGGATGCGTCGGCGGTCGTCGGCCTGATCGAGGCCTTGCAGCCCGAATTCGGTCAGTTCGCCTATGACGAGGAGATCGCCGCCGACTGGTACGAGCGCGATGCCGCGGACAAGGGCTTGATCGGCAGCGCCGGTTTCACCGCCGACAGCTGGAAGGTCGCGCTTGGAGAGACCATGCGCGGGTTCCTGGCGACGATGCCGGTCGCAGAACTCGATGCCATTTTCGCCAAGCTCAGAAATGCCATATCCGGCATGAGGGAGCTGACCGAGGCACAGAAGACGGAGACCATCGCCGCGATCGACGAAGAGGACGAAGGCTTGATGGCCTTGCGGGCCGAGGGTGACCCCTTCGCCGATGTCGTCAGGCCGCTGACGCCAAAAATCCGCAGCCTCATCCTCGGCCCGGCGATGGGGCAATAGGAGGTTGGGCAACAGGAAACGGGTGGCCGGAAAAGCAACTCCGGGCGGGAGCCTCGAGGCCGAACATCGCGATATTTTTCCAGCCACGGCACGTGCCGGGCGAGGCAGCCCGATCGCGATGCTGATCTGCCTGCTGGCCTCCGGCTGCAGCCAGACGGCCGCCAGCCCGCCGATCACGCCAGACCAGCATGCGCAATTGGCGGAGTTGGCGGCCGGCCCGGACTCGCCGGCAGGTCTTGGCGAGGCCCTGGCTGCAGTCGAGGCGACCAGGAAAATGCAGGACTGCCGGGCGCGTATGAACGAGACGGTCGGGCAGATGAAGACGATGGGCGCCGTCAATGGCGCGGTCGGCGTCGCCGGTCGCATGGCGGGTCCGGGGGGCAAGACAGCGGCAAAAATGGTGGCGGTCGGCACTGCCAGGGTCGTGCGCGGTAAGCTCAGCCACCAGATGCAATCGTGCTGAGACGATTGACGCGGTGCCTGGTCAGGCCGGCAGCGGCCGCTGTCCTTTCGCGGCGGCGGGCGTATCAGGCCTCGCCCCGGCATCTCGCGCGTGCGGCCCGATCGGCATGATTGCCGGAAATGGCGTCGCGCCAAAGGCAAACGTCCATTTGTAGCCGATCAGGCCATCCTCCGGCGTCGTGTGCTGGTCGTGATGGGCGAGCAGCTTGGCGCGGTCGGCGAGATCCTCCGCCTCGCGCCGCACCATTTCAGCCGTCTCCGGCCGCATCCGCCTGGAGAAGCTGACGAAGGTCGCTTCCTTGTCGATATGGGTGATGGCCCAGCCGATGAAATTCTTGTTGGTCATCTCGAACAGCGGCCTGAGCGGCCCTTCGAAGTTCCACTGGATCGGCGTCTCGACCAGCAGTCTCGCCGAGAGACCCCGTCCGAGCGCGATCAGGCCGAGTTCCTCGAGATCGCGCAGATAGAGGAACATCGAAGCCTCGCTCAGGCCTTGCGAGCGCATGATGCCTTCGGGCGTGAACTTTTCTGACAGCATGACGAAGATGAACAGCAGCGCCGGCCGGCTGGCGAGCTTGCGCTCGATCTCCGGCGCGATGTGGTTGACCGGCCCAGGCCCCCGGTTCATCGAGCCGAGCACGTTTTCCAGTTCGACACCGGCCGCAGCGCAAATCTCCATCAGCCGGTCGAGCTTGCAATTGCGCTCATGGAAGATACGCTTCACCGTCGGTTCGGAAACGCCCATGCGTTCGGCCAGCGCGCGATAGGTGACGCCCTTCGCCTTCAACGTCCGCTTCAGCGCCTGGAAGATCAGACCGTTCATTGGATGCACCTCTTGTCGCTAGTTTCGTATCGATATTCGATACTAGCGGCGTCAGGCCTTTCCGAAAAGTATCGAAAGCCATAGCTCTGCCTCGTCATCTCAGGAGAGCAGTCATGAACACCCTCATCACCTCAACCTTTATCGCCGTCATCGGCATTGCCGCAGTGCCCGCCGCGGAGGCCGGCGAACTCTGGCGCGCCACCGGGCTCGAACAGCCGGAATCGGCCCTGTTCGACGCCGCTGACAATCGCATCATCGTTTCCAACATATCAGGCAATCCCGGCGAGGCCGACGGCAACGGTTATCTCTCCGTGCTGTCGCTGGACGGCAAGACGGTCACCCAGCACTGGACCGACGGCATGGACGCACCCAAGGGCATGGCGATCTCGGGCGGCAAGCTCTATGTCGCCGACATCACGAAAGTCCGCGTCGTCGACCTCGCCAGCGGCAAGCTGGTCGCCAGCATCGCGGTGCCGAACGCGGTCTTCCTCAACGACATGACATCGGACCAATCCGGCAAGGTCTATGTCACCGACATGCTGGCCGACGCCATCTACCGCATCGATGGCGACCGGCCGGAGCTGTTCGTCAAGGACGGGGCATTGGCTTCACCCAACGGCATCTTCGCCGATGGCGGCCGATTGATCGTCGCCTCCTGGGGCAAGGGCATCAAGCCCGACTTCAGCACGACGGAGCTTGGCGGCCTGCTGTCGGTCGACATCGCCAGCAAGGTGGTTTCGCCCTTGCCGGCCGCCCAGAAATTCGCCGATCTCGACGGCGTCGTAGCCATCGGCGGCACCATCTATACCACCGCCTACATGACCGGCAAGCTCTACCGCCATCATGCGGGCGGCGCGCCGGAGGTGGTGGCGCAGTTCAAGCCGGGCAGCGCCGACATCGGCGCCGATGGCAAGTCGATCCTTTATGTGCCGTTGATGAACGAAGGCGAGGTTGTGGCGCTGAAGCTCGATTGAGAGCCATGATCGGCGCCTCAGGGCAGAGCTGCGAGACGTTCGCCAACGGCCGATGGACTGTCGTTAGTCGGCGAGGATCGTATTGTGGCCAATTAACGACGTCCCCGGATCGGCCCACCTTGTGCCAAGCGCCAATAGCCGACATTGCCGAGCAGATATTTTGATCTCGCCTTTGGGCCGGGAGCGGAACGTCCGGTTCGGGACGTGCTTGTGGCGAAGCTTCCGTCGCCACCGGTTCACCGCCGCCGGCGACCATACAGCGCGGAAGTCGCGTATCCCGATCGCTAGAGCACCCCGATACTGCGGAGCAAGGCTTGTAGTTCGGCCTCGACACCTGCCGCCCGCAGGACGGCATCCCGATTAATCCGGCGCGCCAGGTTGGCGCGCGTCATGGGCTTTTTGTATTCCGGCCATTCCTTTTCGAGCGCCTTAACCGCCCCCGGCGTATCGGGCGGGCGGTTGGCCGCCTTGCCCTCCAGATGGCGCAGCAGCATTGCCTCAAAGCAGGGCCGTTGCCAGAGAATCGTGATTCCGTTGTCGGCCGCGAGCTTGCGCGTTCGCTCGGCGCGCTGCGGATCGCGCTCGGCCTGGTCAAAATCCAAAAGCGCGAAGCGTTCCGCGGGCGCACGGCGTTTTCTCTGGAGCAGCTTCAGGCGCAGCACCGCCATCTCGATACGCGACAGCGGATCGCCGGTCCCCGGCCCCAATTCGTCAACGTGCAGGTGCACCGGCAAATTGGCATCGCGGATCAGATCTTGCAGAAAGCCGGCATAACCGACTTCTGACGCTCCCTCGCAGCCAATATAAACCGGACGGCGAAGCTCGATATATGGCGGGCGACGACGGCTCATCCGAGGTGTGGAACCCCGCCGTATGCACCGCTCAGATATTTGCGGTAATGGTTCTCGTCGCGGCGCACCTTCACGTCCATGAGGCTGTAAAGGTGGCTGCGGCCCTGCCGGTCCTTCTCGCAGATCACGATTTCCTCCTTGTTGAGGTCATCGAGCAGCGAGGCCGAATGGCAGGAGAGCCATAGCTGCGCGTCGAACTTGTTACGTCCCGAGGCCGCATAGAACCAGCGCACCAGCTCGGGCAGCATGTTCGGGTGAATGGCCGCGTCCATTTCGTCGATCGCGGCGATCCCGCCGGTATCGAGTGCGCTCATGATGAAAGGGAACATCTTGATAAAGGCCCGCGTGCCGTGGCTTTCCATCAGCCAAGGCATTTCGACCGCAAGACCCGCGTGCTTAAACAGCAGCAGCGGCCCGTTGTCCGTATGCTGAAAGCGCATCCCTTCCACACCCACATCTATGCGGCTTAGCTCATCCTTCAGCCGCGAGACGACGTTGGGCTGGTTCTTTAGATAGTCGATCACGTCGCGATCGACGAAGGAGTGCACAGGCTCAATTTGGAAGAAGGCCTTGCGCGCCGTATCCACAAGAAGCTGCGCGGTCGGGTGCTGGAATTTCGCGAATGATGACAGCACCGTGTGATTGCCGGCGAGCGTCTTCACGAGGTGCTGGAAGCCCGAGAGGCTGAAGGTTTTAGAGTCCTTCACCTTGCCCTCGGCATCGCGCTCATAGACGCGCTGCCATTTCCCTTGGCCGTTCGGCCTCTGGCGCAGCGACTCGGACGCGATCCGCACCGCGAGCCCTTCTTTGAGTTCGATTTCCAGTTCGTAGCGGTAAGTGCCTTGCTCGACCTTTTCGCCGCTCGTGGCGCGCTGAAAGACTTCCGGCGTCAGGTTTATGATGCCGCCCAGCTCGATCGCGAACCGGATCGGCCGACTGCCGGGTTCCACGTCGTTGAACCGCTCGATGCCAGCGAAGCCTGGCACCGTGCGCGCTACGCTGTCGCGGATCATCGTCACGACGAATTCGAGCGCGCGCAGCACCGTCGTTTTACCCGAGGCGTTCGCGCCATAGAGGGCGACGACCTTCGGCGCGCGCACGTCCGCACCCTCGAAGATGGGGGCATAACGGCCTTCAGGATCGGGCACTTTTCCATCCACCGACAGGTCGAGCACCTGCGGATCGCGGATGGAGAAGAAGTTTTCGACCTCTAGCTTGTAGAGCATGGGATACCTCACTTGGGGATATAATAGAATCTATAACGATATTTCGTCAATAATTCGATTACAGGATCGCTTCATGCTCACCGAGGATTGAGCATTGGCGGCGCAACGTGGATGGATGCCAGCTTTCGGAATCGGAGGTTGGTTCTCGAAATGACCAAAAAGAGGCGCAGTGCGGTTGTTCACGTCGCGCCGTGCGTGAGTCAGCTCAACGTCAAGAAGTTGGCATTCAACAGGTGGACACCTTGTCCTGACTATGGCCACCGGCCGGCAAATCCCGGCCCCTACCCCGCCTCCAGCTTCCCTTTCAGCTGCGCCCGCGCATCCTTGATCGAGGCGGCGTAGGTCACCAGCGGGCGCTTGACGCCGTGGGTGATCAGCATGCGTCGGATCTGCGGCGCGGCACCCGATATGATGAAGCGGACACCGGCGCGTTTCGCCTTGTGGGCGGCGCCTTCGATGACGTTGGCCGCCGTCGAATCGAAGAACGGTACGGCCGAGCAGTCGAGGATGAAGTTCCTGCGCTGGTCGGCTATGCGGTCGAGCACGGTGCCGACGGTCGATGCGGCGCCGAAGAAGAAGGCGCCCGAAATGCGATAGACGACGGTGTCGGCGTCGGTCGCCTCGCTGGCATCGTAGGCCTTGGTGCTGTCGGCGACATCCTCCTGCACCAGCGGCTGATCGGCCTCGACCGCAATCGACTTGGCCATGCGGTCGATGAACAGGATCGACCCCAGCACGAAGCCGACGACGATGCCTTCGGTGAGATCGCGGAAGATGACGAGCAGAAAGGTCGCCATCAGCACCAGCGCATCGCCGCGCGAGGCACGCAGCAAGGTGGCGAAGGCCTGTTTCTCGAACATATTCCAGCACACGACCGCCAGCACGCCGGCCAGGGCGGCGAGCGGGATATAGCTGGCGAGCGGCGCCGCCACCAACATCAAGGCGAGCAGGATGGCGGAGTGGACGATGCCCGAAACCGGTCCGTGGGCGCCGGCCCGCACATTGGTCGCCGTGCGGGCGATGGTGCCGGTGGCGCAGATGCCGCCGAACAGGGCGGATGCGATGTTGGCGAAGCCTTGCGCCACCAGTTCGCAGTTGGAACGATGCCGGCGGCCCGTCATCCGGTCGGCGACCACCGCCGAAAGCAGCGATTCGATGGCGCCCAGCAAGGCGAAGGCAATGGCATCCGGCAGCACGTCAATCATCCTGTCCAGGCTGATCGGCGGCAAAGCGGGCATTTGCAGGCTGCGCGGTATACCGCCAAAGCGGGTGCCGATCGTCTCCGCCGGCAGTGCGAGAAGCGCCACGACCAGCGATGCCAGCCCGATGGCGATGAGCATTGCGGGCCATGTCGGCCGCCAGCGCTTCAGGCCGGCGATGGTGGCGACGGTCAACACCGCCACGAAGGTCGCCGCCGGGTTGATGGTGCCGGCCGCCTCGCCGACCGCGATCAGCTTCGGCACCAGCGGTCCGGGCTCCTTGCCGGCAAGCTTCAGCCCGAACAGTTCGACGATCTGTCCGGAAAAGATGATGACGGCGATGCCGGCGGTGAAGCCGACCGTCACCGGATAGGGAATGAACTTGATGTAGGTGCCGAGACGGAGATAGCCGATGGCGAGCAGGAAGACCCCTGCCATCATCGTTGCCAGCAGCAGCCCGTCAATACCGACCCGGGCAACCGTCGCGGCCACCAGCACGATGAAGGCGCCGGCCGGGCCGCCGATCTGGAAGCGGCTGCCGCCGAGCGCCGAAATGATGAAGCCGCCGACGATCGAGGTGTAGAGGCCGCGCTCGGGCGTGACTCCCGAGGCGATCGCGATGGCCATCGACAAGGGCAGCGCGACAATGGCCACCGTCAGCCCGGCAATGGCGTCCGCCTTGGCGTCGGCGAAGGTGTAGCCCTCGCGCCAGACCGTCACGAGCTTTGGCGTGAACAATTCGGGAAATGTCGGCTTTGCCGACTGGTGGGCCGACCTTTGGGCCGATCTGGGGGCCGGTTCATGCCCTGCCCGCTGCGTCTGATCCATGGACTGCCTTTCGCACCCTGAAAGGCGGCGGGATCGTCGGCAGGGCTGTCGGCGGTCGCCGTCGCGACTTTATGCCGGCTCAGCCTTGGGATCCGGCGGCACGGCAGACTTGAGGCGCACGCCCCGGCCGCCGCGCTCGCTGGCCTGATTCTCGCCGATCAGCTCCACCCCGGCCTCGTCGAGGGCCTGGATGACCTTCATCAGCGTGTCGACCACGCCCCTGACCACGCCATCGCTCGCCTCCATGCGCTGGATAGTCGGAAGCGAAACGCCGGCGCGCTCGGCGAGCGTCTTCTGATCGATGCCGGCCAGCGCCCTTGCGGCGCGCATCTGCGCGGCAGTGATCATCGGCCGGAATCCCCGTCTGAGTCTGCAGGAGTAAGGTATAATATCATCATTCTGATGTTTCAAGCATTAGGATGAATGTTTGAGACGTAAGTAGCGGCGCCTGACTGGCCATTTTTTAGATACTTTCCCGGGATTGCGCGCTAAGGTCTTCCATCTGGGCAGGGAGTAACGCGGTTGAATATCTTCAAGACTTTCATGACATCGGCAGCCTTGCTGTCGGCGGTTTTCCTTTTGGCCGGCTGCGGGCACGGGCTGATCAACCGGCTGATCTAGTCTCCAGTCTCGCCGTCCGGGTGCTGCCCACGCCATCGCTGCCACGTCCGGGCAGCGAGCCAGCACAGCATCGCCCAGACGAAGCCGGCGCACCAGCCGGCCAGCACATCCGACGGCCAGTGGACGCCGAGATAGACGCGGCTGATGCCGACCAGCAGCGTCGTCAGCACCGCCAGCGACAGCACATAGATCTTCGTCGTTCGACCGGGCAGGAAGCGTGCCGCCAGCGCGCCGAGCGTCAGATAGGTCACCGCCGACAGCATGGCGTGGCCGCTGGGAAAAGACAGCGTCGTTTCGTTGACGAGATGCGAGACGAGTTCGGGGCGCGGCCGGTCGATTCCGGCTTTCAGCAGGCTCGACAGCATCTGACCGCCGGCCACCGCCACGAAGATGAAAAGGGCGGTCGCCGGCCTGCGGATAAGCAGGAGATAGACGATTACCGCCGTCACGATCAGCACCAGCACGCTGCCGCTGCCAAGGCTTGTGATGTCGCGCATCGCCCCTTGCAGCCACATCGGGCCGATCGGGCTGTCAGGCCGCCCCGCCTGGCGGAAGGCGAGCAGTATTTCGGTGTCGAAGGCGTGCGGGGTGGTGGCGCGCGCCATCTCCATCAGCTCCTCGAATCCCCAAAGGCCGGCCGCGATGACCAGGCCGGCCAGCAGCACCGGGAATTCGACCCGGTTGAGCAAAGCGTTCGCGGCATTCTTCATCGGCAATCCGCCCGTTACAGCCGGCCTTGCAGATAGGGTCCGAGCGTGATCAGCGCCACTGCGGCGATCGCCAGCATGATGCCGGTCGCCTGCAGCGCGTTGACGCGCTCGCCGAAGAAGACCAGTGCCACGACGTTCACCGAGACCAGCTGGATGACGGCAGACAGGCTGAACGACACCGACATGCCGAATTCGCGGATCAGCCGCAGCATGATCAGATTGCCCAGCGAATAGAGCGCCAGCGTCAGCGCGATCTTGCCAAGGCTCGGCGCCAGGCCCCATTGCTTGGCGGCTGTCGCCGCCAGCAGGAAAATGACCGTTGAAAAGCCGAGCTGCAGCAGTCCCGAAAAACTCAACGTTCCGCCCCCCTCTCGAAGCGGCTCCCGCCGCATGTGTCGCGGACGTTGTTTCCGAAGCGCGCCGGGACGTCAAGCGCTCGACCAAACGAAGCTCTTGGCAATGGCAAGACGGAGGCTCAATGTACCGACATCGTCCAGCCATTCGATTGAAGGGCGGTCAGGGGTTCATGATTCGTATTCTGCAGAACTTGACGCGACGCTGGAGCGAACTCTCTCTTGCCTTGCAATTCGTCGTTGCCGGCGGTTTTGGCCTGCTGGCCGTCATGCTGGTGGTGGGCGCCTGGGTGACGGCGCAGATCAGAGAGGGCGTCATCCGCAATTCGGCCGCCACGACGGCGCTCTATGTCGACAGCGTGATTGCGCCGCTGCTTCCCGACTTGCGCAAGGAGCAGGAGCTCAGCGATTCCGTCAAGCAGGCGCTGGACGAGACGCTTGGCCAGGGCGCGCTCGGCAAGCGCCTCGAATCGTTCATGCTCTGGCGCCGCGACGGGACGGTCCTCTATGCCAAGGAGACGGCCCTGATCGGCCGCCGCTTCGCTCCGAGCGACAATCTGCGTTCCGCTTTCCAAGGCAATGTCGTCGCTGAATTCAATACTTTCGATGAGGATGAGAGCGAGGAGAAGGCGACCGGCTTGCCATTGCTGGAGATCTACAATCCCGTGCGCGAGCCCTGGTCGGGCGAGGTGGTGGCGGTTACCGAGTTCTATGAGATCGCCGACGATTTCCAGGCCACCCTGGCTTCCGCTCTGTGGTCGAGCTGGCTGATCGTGGCCGGCGCGACCCTGGCGGCATTCCTGCTCCTGTCGGGCATCGTCCTGCGCGGCAGCCGCACCATCGACGACCAGCGTGGGGCGCTGCGCCGCCAGGTGTCGGAACTGCAGGGTCTGGTGGCGCAAAACAGTGCCTTGCGACTGCGCGTGCAACAGGCCTCGCGCCGCGCCACCGCGCTCAACGAAAGATATCTGCGCCGCATCGGCGCCGACCTGCATGACGGCCCGGCCCAACTCGTGGCCCTGGCGGCGCTGCGCATGGACAGCCCGATATTTTCCAGCGATGGCCATTCGGGCGCAAGCCGCTCGACCGAGGTCACGATGATTCGCAAGACGCTGGAGGATGCGATGCGCGAAATACGCGGCATCTGCACCGGCCTTGTCCTGCCGCAGATCGAGACGGCTGCCGCAACCGACATTCTGCGGCTGGCCGTCAAGGAACACGAACAGAGGACGGGAACGTCGGTGACGCTGACGCTGGCCGGACAGTTGCCTGAACCCGGCGCCTCCGAGAAGATCAGCATCTATCGTTTCGTCCAGGAAGGGCTGAACAATGCCTATCACCACGGGCTAGGCAAGGATCAGGCGGTGAGTGCCGGGATGAAAGGTGGCAGGCTTTTTGTCGAAGTGTCGGACCGCGGGCCGGGTTTCGATCCGACGGCACGGGTCGAGGGCCTCGGGCTCGCCGGCCTCAGGGAACGGGTCGAAAGCATTGGCGGACAGTTCGAAACCTTGACCGGGCCGCAAGGTACGCGTTTGGTGATCCGTCTGTCGGTCGAGGAGCAAGCATGACTGGGACCATTCGCATTGCCATTGTCGACGATCATCCCCTCTTTCGCGAAGGTGTGACGCGCAGCCTGTCGGAGATCGGAGGCTTCGAGATGGTTGGCGAGGGCGCCACGGCGCAGGATGCCGAACGCCTCGCCGCGACGATGCGGCCCGACATCTTGCTGCTCGACATCTCGATGCCGGGCGGCGGGCTGAGCGCGGTCGCAAGCATCCTCGCCAACCATCCCGCCCAGAAGATCGTCATGCTGACCGTCTCGGAGGCCAATGCCGATGTGACCAAGGCGCTGAACGCAGGGGTGAATGGCTATGTCCTCAAAGGCGTCGGATCGCGCGGCCTCGCCGACATCCTGCGCAATGTCGCAGCCGGCGAAAGCTATCTCTCGCCGACACTATCGGCCCGGCTGCTTTCGGATCTCCAGTCCCAGCAGCCGACCGACGGCTTGGCGGAACGGCTGCGGCAGCTCACCGATCGGCAAACGGAAATCCTGCGGCTGGTGGCGGAGGGGCTGAGCAACAAGGAAGTCGCCTTGCGGCTTGAGTTGCAGGAGAAGACCGTCAAACATCACATGACCGGAGTGCTGTCGAAGCTCAATGTGCGAAATCGCACCGAAGCGGCCTTGATGATGCGTGAGTGGCGCGACCGCGACAGGCCTTCCTAAAGCATTTCACCGTTTCACGGAAACGGCGAGCTGCTCTAACTCTGTGACGCAATTCCCAAGGGAACGGGAAAACCGCTTCACACTTTTTCTAGAATTGCTCTGGGCAGGTCCGAAGAAATGCGCAGCGGTTTCCCGTCCCGGATTGCGCAAAAGCGCGTCGCGCCTCGGGACCGCAGCCATTGCGGTGCCGAAAACCGGGACGACGCCGGCCGGAAACGAGGTCACCTCCGCCGGGGGGCGGCGGAGGTGACGTGCAAAGCTGACCGTTGCCTGTTGGCCAGCTTCACAAGGCCTTGAGACGATTGGCATCGGCCGGCGTGGCCTGGCGGTCGATGATCGTGCGACCGAGAGCGTCCTTCATGCTGAAACGACCGTTCTCGAGCTTTTCCGTTATGCCGTCGGGATGCCTGACTGTGATCTTGTTGCCGGTCACGTCGACCTTGTCACCGGTCTTTGCATTGACATGGCTCCCGCTCTTACCCTGACTGGATCCTGATTTGCCGTTGTTGCCACTGTTGCCGCTGTTGCCGTTATTCCCATTGCCGTTGCCGCTGTTCCCGCTATTGC
>NZ_RZPB01000680.1:0-3265 GCF_003998535.1 Mesorhizobium sp. M7A.F.Ca.AU.002.02.1.1
ATATCCGGGCGCGGCTGCGGTCTGGGCACGACGGAAGCTGTCTTCGGCGTCGCGCCCAGTTGATCGAGCAGAAGCGCGTCGATCTCGCCGGACGTGTTGAGCCCGACCTTCTGCTGATAGTCCTGGATGGCCTTGCGGGTGTTGGGTCCGGAAATGCCGTCGACCGTCCCGGAATAGAAATCGAGATCCTTCAATATGCCTTGCACCTGCTCGACAACCGGATCGCCCTTGATCGGTGCCGGCGCGCCGGATGGCCGCACGATGTTGAATGTCGTCTCCGGTTCGTCGGGCGTCGCGTGCGGAAAGCCCGCAATGCTGCGGGTCGCAAAAAATGCGCCGGCATGCGGGAAAGGTTGGTACCACAAGGCATTGGCCGAGACATAGAACAGCGTCACCAGGAACGCCGTCGAGCCGCCCACCAGGACAGGATTGCGCGAGATCATGCCGCCGACGGCGACAGCGCCGTCCTGAAAGGCATTGCTGCGGCGCTTGACCGCCTTAGCCGGTTTTGCGGAGCGAGCCATCTCTGTCCCCTTTCGCCATCGCCACAGGCATGGTCAGCACGCCGGTCTTCTCCGCCTGATGTCCCTTCGGTCCGTTCACCGGCAGGCTGATGGTCACCGTGGTGCCCTCGCCTGGCATGCTTTCGATGGACATCGTGCCCTCGTGCAGCGCCACCAGGCCCTTGACCAGTGAAAGGCCAAGACCAGTCCCCTCGAAACGGCGGGTATAGTCGTTCTGGATCTGCATGAAGGGCTTGCCGAGATTGGCGAAATCCTCCTCGGCGATGCCGATGCCGGTGTCCCTGACCCAGAAATGCAGGCGCGAACCGATCCGCTTGGCGCCGACGACGACGTCGCCGCCGTCGGGAGTGAACTTGATCGCGTTGGAGACCAGGTTGATGAGCATCTGCTGCACGGCGCGCTGATCGGCATTGATGTCGCCGGCGTCCGGCGCGATCTGCGCCTGCAGATCGATGTTCTTGGCCTGCGCCTGCAGTTGCATCATCGACTGGCACATATCGACCGCCTCCGCGAACCGGAACGGCTCGGGTTCGGTCGCATAGACGCCCGATTCAATCCTGGACACGTCGAGTATCGAGGTTACGACGGCGAGCAGATGCTGGCCCGAATCCCGTACCAAGCCGACATATTCTTTCTGGCGCGGATCCTTGAAGGCGCCGAACATCTCATGCAGCAGCATATCCGAGAAGCCGATAATGGCATTTAACGGCGTGCGCAGTTCGTGGCTGACCACCGCCAGGAAGCGTCCCTTCGCCACCTCGGCGGACGCGGCCGCCTCATTGGCTGCCGCCAGATCCTCGCGCAACCGGGCGATCTCGTCATTCTGCCTCAGGACGAACGTAAAGACATCACCCTGTTCCTCACCACGCACGAGATCAAGCGAGAACGGCCGGTAATTGTCGGCCGTCAGGCCATTGCCATTCTGAGGCAGCCGGATGCGCAATTCGAGCCGGCGCGACAGTGCGCCGTCGCGCATGTCGGCCATTGCGCTGAGATAGGAAACGCGATCCGACAGATGGACGCGATCGAAGAGGCCGTTTCCGGACAGCAGTTCGGGCGGCAGTTTCAAAAGCGTGCGCGCTTTTGGCGACGCGTCCAGGACCTCGCCATGACGGGCGACGCGCAAGACCACCGCATCGATGATGTCTTCGAGCCGGTCGGCAGTGTCGAGCACATCAGCCGCATCGGCCGTGTTTTGAAATGCCGATGCGCGCGGGATCAGTGTGAGCGTCCAGGCCAACGGCACCAACCAGTGCCACGCCGCGATCTGCGCTCCTGCGAACGGGAATACGGTTCCAGCCAAAGGCTGAGCCAAGATGGCGACAGCGGCCGACACGGCTCCCCACAGCGCCGCCCGCCGCGAAGCGCCGATCCACCAGGCTTCAAAAGGCAGCGCCACGACAAGCATGGCGACAGGCGAACTCAGCCCGCCCGCGGCGGCAATGAGACTGCCGAGAGAAATGCCGGCCAGCACCAGGGCGACCCAACTCGCTATCGCCATCTTGCCGGTCGCCGCCACCAGCAAGGCGACGAACCAGCACAGGCCAAAGGCGGCGAAAATGGCGGCCATGGTGACGGCGACGCCCATGCCTGAAGTAACCAGCGTGACCGCGGCACCGGCGACAAAGAAAGGAGCGGCGAGCATGACGCCGATAAAGCGGCGCTGGCGCTCGCGGTCGCTCCGCCCAAGGATGGACGGATGGACCATACGTTCGCAACCGGCCGAAATCGCGCCAGGCAATTCAACGTATCTGGCCTTGATTGAACTCAACTCAACGCACTCGCACTTGTCGTGGACAGCTCTGCTTTGCAGATGGTTCTGGTTGGCTTTGAAACTCGCATCCAGCGTTTAAGGAATGGATAAGGCAGGGCCGACCAGGGCCCGGCCTGCGGCAAATATCGGGATGCCGGCGGCCGAAAGCACGGACAAATGCAGCCATAGTAAACGGAGAGTTATCCGCCGACTGCACCCATCGGCCGGGCGCACTCGGCACCTGGACTTCCCTATTTCAAGAAAAACACAGGGAAATCATGGGGATATATGGTTATTTGTTGTTAAGGAAAATTGCTCGGATTTGAGACAAGTCGATTGCAGAACGGTTCGTTTCGAATTTGCCTAAAATTTGAGGAAAATTCTCTCTTTGCCCGCAAGCCGTCCTTTGCGCCTGTGTGCCAAAATCCTGCCTACAAAAGAGGTCATGCCATATGGATGCATGATCCGGTCACGACGAGAGGGCAAGGGCATGGTCTTCCTCATAAGAATGGCTTTCTGGTTTTCGCTGGTGCTGCTGGCGCTGCCATTGAGTGTCGGCCCCGATGAAGCGGGGCATGAAAGCGTCGGACCGATCCAAGCCTTGTTTGCGGCACGCGAAGCGGTTGGCGATATCGCCGGCATTTGCGAACGCAAACCCGATGTCTGCGAGACCGGCAAGTCGGCGATGCACACCATTACCGCCCGCGCCAAAGAGACCGCCAAGATCGCGGCAGCGATGATGGACGACAAGTCCGCCGCCGGCCCCGACACGTCGACGATGACCGGCAGCGTGCCCGAAGGAATCGTCTGCCCGAGACCGTCAACCTGCCGCCTCAGAATTAAGCCGTTTCGACGGCGCACCGCGGGCTGTCTGCCCTCTCGACGCCCGCGGTGTCCTTGTTTTTTCCGTGACGCGGAGCCGCCGCGTGACTATATCCCAGACATGACCACGACGATCCAGACGATCCGCGACGACTTCTCGTTCCTC
>NZ_RZPB01000681.1:0-3264 GCF_003998535.1 Mesorhizobium sp. M7A.F.Ca.AU.002.02.1.1
AGCCACAGACGCGGCGACACAGCTCGTCTTTGAGCGCGGCCCTCATCCATGGCGCAGCCTTGGATTGAGCAGCGCGTACATCATGTCGACGCTGAGGTTGATCAGCACGAACAGCAGCGCGAAGACCAGCACGATGCCCTGAATCAGCGGCAGGTCGCGGTTGATGACGGCGTCGATCGCCATGTTGCCGAGGCCTTCATAGGAAAACAGCCGTTCGACGATGACGGTGCCGCCGATGAGGAAGGTGAACTGCACGCCGACCAGCGTCAGCGTCGGCAGCGCGGCATTCTTCAGCGCTTCGCGCAGGATGACCTGTGTTTCCGAGAATCCCTTGACCCGCGCCAGCACGACGTAGTCGAGGTCGAGCACTTCCTTCAGCGACTGTTTCAGCAGCTGCGAGATGATCGCCGCCAGCGGCAGCGCCAGCGCCACGGCCGGCATCAGCATGTGTTTCAGCAGATCCCAGGTCAGGTCGAGGCGCAGACGAAGCAAGCTCTCGAACAGATAAAACTGGGTGACGAAGGGCAGGTCGAGCTGCGGCGACACCCGGCCGGAAATGTCGAAGATCGGCACCAGCACGCCGAACAGCAGGATCAGCACCAGGCCCCACAGGAAGTCGGGAATGGAAAGCGCCGCGCCGCTGGCGATGTCGATGCCGGCCTCGACCGCCGTGCCGCGTTCGCGCGCGCCGATGATTGCCGTCGTGCCGCCGAGCGCCACCGCCATCACAAGCGCGACGATGGCAAGCTCCAGCGTCGCTGGCAGCCGGTTGAAGACGAGACCCAGCACATCCTGCCTGAGCGAAATCGAGGTGCCGAAATCGCCCCTGGCGACGCCTGACAGCCAGATGAAGAATTGCTGCACGATGGTCTTGTCGAGGCCGTAGAGCGCTCGCAGCCGGGCAATGTCGGCATCCGTAGCACCAGGCGGCAGCATCATGGCGATCGGATCGCCGGGCGCGACGCGGATCACGACAAAGACGACGACGGCCACGCCGAACAGCGTGATCAGCATCGTCAGCAGACGGATCAGGAATCTTTGCAGGAGCATTCTGGCGTAGGCCTAATGCGTTTCGGTGACTGATGGAACGAAGACCCCTCATCCGGCCGCTTCGCGGCCACCTTCTCCCCGAGGGGAGAAGAGGTCGCTGACGGCTGAGCCGGTCTCTTCTCCCCAGCGGGGAGAAGGTGGCCCGAAGGGCCGGATGAGGGGGCCTGCGCAAGTTGGGAGAAGGCATGCCGGCTTTGCGACAGCGCGCCTTTCTCGACTCTCTCAGGCCGGGGTCATCAGGGCCGGCAGCAGCGCGCCCGACACATGCTGAACCACATTGACGCCCTTGGCATGGACGATGGGCTGCGCATACTGCATCAGCGGCAGCACATAGGCCTGCTCGGCGATGTATTTGTCGACAGCCTTCCAGCCGGCGATGCGCTTGGCCTCGTCCTTCTCGCCCCACAGCGGGTTGATCATGTCGATCAAATCCTGGCTGTCCCACACCGAATGCGGGCTCGGGCCGTACATGGCAAAGCCGGTCGAGGTGGTCGGATCGCCGATGGCGTTGCCCCAGTTGTAGAAGGCGGCCGGCGCCAGCTTATCGGCGGCGCGCAGTTCGTAGTGCTTTGCGATCTCGTAGACCTCGATCGTCGCCTCGATGCCGACCTTGCGCCACATGCCGACGATCGCCTGGATCATCTCATAGTCCTTGGGCTTGAAGCCCTTGGTCGTCTGGATGGTGAACTTGACCGGCTTTTCCGGCGAATAGCCGGAGGCAGCCAGCAATTCCTTGGCCTTTTCCGGATTGTGCTCGACCTTGATCGACGCGTCGTAGGATGCGTATTCCGGCGTTTCCAGCGTATCGATCGGCTGTCCGTAGCCGCGCAGCAGGCGATCGACCAGCAGCTTCTTGTCGACGGCCATCACGGCGGCCTGACGGACGTTCTTGTCCAGCATCGCCTCGATGTCGTTGAAGAAGATCATGCCGATGTCGGAAACGTTCTTGCACGAGCCGGCCAGCCCGTCCTTGGCGATCAGCCGGTCATACTCCTCGTAGGGGATTTCGAGCGTCACTTGCGAGGAGCCGGATTCGATCTCGGCGACGCGGCTTGCCGCGTCGGCGACGAACTTGATCGTCACATTCTCGAAGGCCGGCTTGCCGCCCCAGTAGTTCGGGTTTGCCTTGAGCCGCAGGAAAGCGTTGCGCTCGAACTTTTCCACCATGTAGGGGCCGGTGCCGATCGGCGCCTTCTCGAAACCTTCGGCGCCGACCTTCTCGTAATAGGCCTTCGGCATGATGTAGCCGGTCAGGAACGACATCCATTTGAAATAGACCGGGTCGAACTGCACGACGTCGCCGGTGATCTTGTTGCCGTCGATCTTGAAGTTGTTGACGTTCTTCCAGACGAACTGGATCGGGTTGCCGGTCTTTTCGTCGCCTGCCCGCTGTAGCGACCAGACGACGTCCTCGGCCGTGAACGGCGAGCCGTCATGCCAGGTCACGCCTTCGCGCACCGTCATCATGATCTTCGTGCGGTCGTCGTTCCAGCCCCATTCGGTGAGCAGGCCCGGCGCGAAGGACAAATCGGGCTTCTGCGGGATGAACTGGTCGAATACCGACTGGTAAAGCCCCTGGATCGTCGGGTTGACGGCCGAGGGTCCGGTGGTCGGATCCCAGGATGGCAGGTTGACATTGTAGGCGATGGTCAGTTCGCCGGCAGCCGCCCTAGCGATCTGCGGCAGGCCGACGGCGGCCACCCCGAGTGCCGCGGCGCTGTATCCGAGCAATTCCCGTCTGTTGATTGTCATGGTCGTTCCCCTTGTTGGTTTTGTTTCTGCGCGGCGTCTTCAGGTCATTGGTTCAGGCTTCTTGGGCAGCAGCGCCTTGCCCCTCGTAGCCTCAAGGAAATCTCCGGCTCCTACCTCCCGCCAAGCTGTTGTGCGAGCATGAAGCCCGACGCCGCACCGGTGCCGGCGCCCGGCCTGCGCAACAAGATTCTCGGCCGCGCCGTCTTCTCGCCCATCGACCTCGAGCGTGAGAACCCGAATCTCGTCGGTGGCGACCAGGTCTGCGGCAGCCATCATCTGGCGCAGAACTTTTTATTCCGCCCGGCGCGCAACTATGCCGGCTGGAACACGCCGGTGGCGCATCTGCACCTCACTGGAGCCGCGACATGGCCGGGCGCCGGCACCGGTGCGGCGTCGGGCTTCATGCTCGCACAACAGCTTGGCGGGAGGTAGGAGCCGGAGATTTCCTTGAGGCTACGAGGG
>NZ_RZPB01000682.1:0-3258 GCF_003998535.1 Mesorhizobium sp. M7A.F.Ca.AU.002.02.1.1
GGCATAGGAGGTGCGTTCGCGGACTTTGAGGTAACGGGCATTGGCGGAGAAGGAGGCAGCCTCCGCCGGCAGGCGCACCGCCACGATCAGGTCGCCGGGCTCCAGCGCATTCTCCCGCTGCGGCGTTTCGCCGGGAAGCCGGTGAAATTCCTCCAGCGAAACATGGCGCCGGCCCTTCTTGCCTTCGATCTCGACCACGGCGTCGAGCGCCACCAGCGGCACGCAGAAATCCGACGGGTGGGTGGCGATGCAGGCGTCGCTCCAGCCGAGCACGGCGTGCAGGCGGTTTTCGCCTTCCAGCGCGTCGCAGCCGGTGCCTGGCTGGCGCCTGTTGCAGGCGCTGGCGGTGTCGTAGAAATAGCTGCAGCGCGTGCGCTGCAACAGATTGCCGCCGACGGTGGCGGCGTTGCGAAGCTGCGCCGAAGCGCCCGACAGCAGCGCCTCGGCCACCGCCGGATAGGATTTGGCGAACGCCGGATGGTAGGCAAGGTCGGCGTTACGCACCAGCGCACCGATGCGCAGGCCACCATCGTCCAGCCGTTCGATGCGGTTGAGTTCCGGCAGCCGGGAGATGTCGACGATACGCTCGGGACTGGTGATGCCGCCTTTCATCAGGTCGAGCAGATTGGTGCCGCCGGCGAGATAGGCCGAGCCCGGCTCGGCTGCCGCGGCGATGGCGTCGGGAATGGTGGCGGGCCTGATGTAATCGAAGTCTCTCATGCCGCGGTCCTCCGGTCGGCTTTGACAAGCTGTTGCTGGGCTTCCAGGACGGCCTCGACGATGCCGCCATAGGCCGCGCAGCGGCATATGTTGCCGCTCAGCCCCTCGCGGATGCGTTCGGGATCGTCGCCGGCCTGTCCCTCGGCGATCAGGCCGAGCGTGCTCATGATCTGGCCGGGTGTGCAGAACCCGCACTGGAAGCCGTCATGGGCGATGAAGGCGGCCTGCACCGGATGCAGTTCCTCGCCGTTGGCGACGCCTTCGATGGTCAAGACCTGGGCGCCGTCATGGCTGACCGCCAGCGCCAGGCATGAGTTGATGCGCTTGCCGTCGACCAGCACCGTGCAGGCGCCGCATTGGCCGCGGTCGCAGCCCTTCTTGGTGCCGGTGAGATCGAGCCGCTCGCGCAGCAGGTCGAGCAGGGTTACGCGTGGATCGACCTCCAGTTGGTGTCGGTGGCCATTGATGGTGAGGGTAATGGGAAGGCTGGTCATGGGCGTCTGGCTCCAGTTGCTTGACGCGGATGGGATTGAACTGGTGCCTTGCCGCAGAAGGGCAAGGTAACTGTTCGGTCAGGTCTTGACGGCGAAAGCGGAGATGGCGGATCTCCCGCGAGGCAGGCGGGCAGGGGAGATGTCGGCTTGCGTGTTCGAAAGACGTGACATACCGGTTCTCCTGATTATATGATAAAGGTGCTCCACTAAAACGGAGGCGCCTCCGTTTATTACGTGGTGGCTGACCCTGCCGGATTCAAGCCCCCTGACACGATGTGGAGAAAAAATTGGCCAGCGAGCCGTCCGCCATTGCTGAACAGAAGGCCGAGGCCGTAGACGCAAAGCCGCTGCGCGCCGATGCGCGGCGCAACCGCGACCGGCTGGTCGAGGTGGCGGTGTCAGTCTTTGCCGAGCGCGGCATCGATGGCTCGCTGGAGGAGATCGCGCGCCGCGCCGGCGTCGGCATCGGCACGCTCTACCGGCATTTCCCGACGCGCGAGCATCTGGTCGAGGTGGTCTATCGTCGTGAGGTGGAGGCGCTGTGCGCGGCCGCCGGCGAGCTTGCCCAAAAACATCCGTCCGATGTCGCGCTGGAACAGTGGATGCAGCGCTTCGTCGACTACATCGCCACCAAGCGCGGCCTGGCGACCAGCCTGCGCATTGTGCTCACCACCAATTCGACGCTGTTTTCCGACACGTTCGGCCGGGTGTCGCAAGCCTTGCGACGCCTGGTCGAGGCGGCGGTGGCCGACGGCACCATCCGCGGCGACGTCGACGCTTCCGACGTGCTGCACGCGCTGGGCGGCATCTATTCAGCGCCCGACACCCCCGAATGGCGCGACCGCTCGCGCCGGCTGGTCAAGCTGTTGATGGACGGGTTGCGGTTCGGGGCTGCAAAGGCACAATGAGGCGACCAGATTCCGGCCGTGCAAAACCAGACCTATCGATGAGTTGAGGGGATACGATGTATGTAGGCCGTTCCTACAAACTGATCGATTTCGCGCTGTGGTCGCGGCGCAGCGTCATCTACATGGTGGTGGTGAGCGGTCTGGCCGTGGCGGCCTACCGTCTTCCAGGCATCGCCGGGTTTTCGGTGCCATGGTCGGTGGTGCTGGTGCTTGGCACCACCGTGTCACTCGTCGCCGGGTTCAAGAATTCGCAGGTGTTCACCCGCAGCAGCGACGCGCTGCAGGCTTTTACGCAAATTACGGCCAGCAGCCGTTTGTGGTCCAATTTCTGCAGGGATTTCCTCGACGCGCCGACGGCCAGACAGCTCATCTATCGCCACATCGCCTGGATGACGGCATTGCGCTTTTCCCTGCGCCGGCCGATGCCATGGGAGTCCATGGCGCGGGCCGCCAATATCGAATACCGGCGGCGCTACCGTATCCATGAGGATGCGAGCTCGGTCGGCGACGAATTGCGTCCGCTGCTCGCCGAACAGGCCGAGGACGTCCTGAAATCGCCCCAGCCGGCGATAGCCCTGCTCGAACTGCAATCTGTCCAGGTCAATGCGCTGTTCAAGGACACAAAGCTCCCTCCTCAGATCTATGGCGAACTGACCAAGCTGATCCGCGACTTCCATGACCAGCAGGCGCGCTGCGATCGCATCAAGAACAATCCCTATCCCCGGCAATACGCCATCGTCAGTTCGATGTTCGTCATGATCTTCTGCACACTGTTGCCGTTCGGGGTCGTTCCCGTCTTTGCCGATATGGGCAAACTGGGTGGCGCGCTCGGGTCGATAGCGATCTGGCTGACGATCCCGTTCAGCACGCTGCTCGGCTGGGCCTACATGTCTCTCGACCAGGTCGGCGAAAGCAGCGCCAACCCGTTCGAGGGCAATGCCAACGACGTTCCGATCTCGCAGATCTGCCGCGACATCGAGATCGAGTTGCGTAGCGGGCTCGGCGAGAGCGACCTTCCCAAGCCCCTGCTGCCGGTCAACGACATCGCGACCTAGGCAGGATCACGACGAGGCGCGGCCCCGGCGGTCCCCTTCATCGTGCTGCTGGCGGAGAACGCTCAAACGTCAAGGCAGACC
>NZ_RZPB01000683.1:0-3254 GCF_003998535.1 Mesorhizobium sp. M7A.F.Ca.AU.002.02.1.1
GGATGCAACCGGTCGCGAAGACGCTCCGGATCTGTTGGGCCAGATCTACACCATCCCCTACCAGGTGCTGGAGCCCGACCTCGCTTTCATCGTCGATGGGCCAACGGGCGCCGCGGGCTATCTGCTGGGTGCAAAAGACACAAAGGCTTTCAATGCAGGCCTGGCAGCAAAGTGGTATCCGCGCCTTCGCGCGCAGGTGACCGATCCCGGACCCGACCGCGCACGCTGGAGCGGCAGCGACTGGGCTCGCCACCAGATCCATCATCGCGACTTCACCATTCCGCCGGCCCTGGCTGCCTACCCTTCGCACGGTCATATCGACCTTTTGTCGCAAGCGCGTGGCAAAGGCATCGGCCGGCGGGCGATGGCTTTTCTCGAGCAAAGGCTCGCCGCGCTCGGTTCACGCGGGCTTTGCCTCGAAGTGATGCCGGACAATCACAACGCGCTGCGCTTCTACAGGGCCATCGGATTCGCGGTGTTGCGGGAGCCGGGATTGCCGGACCACAGCATCTATGTCGCCAAACGGCTGACAACCGCACCGGAGATCGTGCGCACCGGAGATCGTGTGAATGGTGGGCGATGACGGGCTCGAACCGCCGACATCTTCGGTGTAAACGAAGCGCTCTACCAACTGAGCTAATCGCCCGCTCCGGGCCGGACCTTTAAGCGGTCAGGGTCCGCTTCGCAAGGCCAAATGAGCGCAGGACGCCCTGGTTGGATGCCGGTTTTGCCAACAAAACGCCGGCTGTCAAAAAACCTTCTCCTGTTTGCTGTTATGATGGTTTGGTGCGCTTGACACCCGGTGGCGAACCCCTTATCCAGCGCCCCAACGACGAACACGGCTGACACGTGTTCGCCATGCGCGGGTGTAGCTCAGTTGGTTAGAGTGCCGGCCTGTCACGCCGGAGGTCGCGGGTTCGAGCCCCGTCACTCGCGCCATTTCTCTCAAGGGTATCAAGCCCTTGGCTTTGGAGAAATGTCGACATTGATTGTCAAAAATGTTGTCTTGCAAGAGACCTGAGGTCCAAGAGACCTGAGGTCACTCAGGTCCGTTCGGCCCGTGCAGACGTCTTGCCGCGCAAGATCATCCTCTCGCCAGCAGCGCCTCGACCTCCTGCAGCGTCGGCATGGATGGCGCAGTCCCTGGCCGGGTCACCGAGATTCCGGCGACGGCGCAAGCGAAGCGCACCGCCTGCAGCGGTTCCACGCCCCTCGAAAGTGCTGCCGCAAGCCCGCCATTGAAGGCATCGCCTGCCCCCGTGGTTTCGACCACCGGGCCGGCACTGACGGCTGGAACATGGTCGGAGCGATTTTTCGAGTGCAAAAGCGCGCCCTTGTCGCCGAGCGTGACGATGACTGTGCCGACGCCCTTTTCGAGCAGACTGTCCGCAGCGGCTCGCGCCTCGTCGACCGAGGACACCTTCATCCCGGTCAGTTCCTCCGTCTCGGTCTCGTTGGGTGTGAAGTAGTCGCAGAGCGTGTAGATGCGGTCGGGAAGCTTTGCCGCAGGGGCCGGATTGAGGATCGTCGTCACCCCTGCCCCACGCGCGATCTCCAACGCCCGCATGGCTGCTTCGATCGGCTGTTCGAGCTGCGTGACAAAGACGCCGGCATTGCTGATCAATGCGGCATTGGCTTCGATATCGGCTGGAGAGATCAGCATGGCAGCACCGGGGCTGACGATGATGGCGTTGTTGCCGGTGGTCTCCTCGACGAAGATGTAGGCCGCGCCGGTGTAGCTTTCCGGCGTGTCGATGACGGCATCCTTGACGCCCGCCTGCGTCCAGGTCTGCCTGGCCATGTCGGCGAAGGGGTCTACGCCGAGGCGGGTGAGGAAGGTGACGTCGGCGCCGAGCTTGCCGGCGGCCACCGCCTGGTTCGAGCCCTTGCCGCCGGGACCCAGCGTGAAGGATGTGCCGAGGATCGTTTCGCCCATGCGCGGCTGCCGCTGCGCCCTGTAGGCGGTGTCGGCGACGAACACACCCAATATGACGACCGGCTTGCCCGAAGCCATGCCGCTACTCCGCATCCGGCGGCACGACGCCCTTGCGGAAGGCGAAGCAGCCATAGAAGCGGCGTTCGCCGGTCTGGATGACACAATAGGCTTGTTTGGCGCGCTCGTAGAAGGCGTAGCGCTCGACCGCGATCATCGGCCACGACTTGCCCTCGGCCTTATCGACTTCCTTCTGCACTTCCTTCTGCACTGCAGGAATCTCGTCCGGCTTGCCGACGATTTCCATGCGCGCGGCCGAATCGTCGACGAACGTGTCGAGCGGGTAGAGCGACAGCACCGCCTTGACCACTTGCGCGGCCGAGGCATCGATGCGCAGCACGCGGCCGAGCGCCGTCTGGCGCGCCACCGAATCGGACGGAAAATTGGTGTCGGCGATGATCAGATCATCGCCATGCCCCATTGCCCGCAATGCCTGCAGCACGTCGGCATTGAGCAGCGGGTTGATGCCTTTGAGCATGGTATTCCTCGTGAGTTGGGATCAGAGACGCTTGCCGGTCTCTGCGTCGAAAAGATGGATCTGGTCGAGCCTTGGCTTCAGCTTCAGCGTATCGCCCGGCTTGAAGTCGTGGCGCTCGCGAAACAGCGCCACCATCTCGCCTTCGCCGAAGCGCAGGAACACCAGCGTTTCCGAGCCGGTCGGCTCGACCACCGAAATCTTCGCCGGCACGCCGTCGGGATGGATCTCGAGGTGCTCCGGTCGCACGCCATAGACGACCGCTTGACCGTCCTGCGCGGCATTGCCCGATCCGATCGGGAACAGCGTGCCTGCGATGTCGACACCGGGCTTGTCGCCCTTGCGCATGGTGCCCTTGAGCAGGTTCATCGAAGGCGAGCCGATGAAGCCGGCGACAAACAGGTTGGCCGGGCGGTCGAACAGTTCCAGCGGCGCGCCGACCTGCTCGATGCGGCCGTCGCGCATGACAACGATCTTGTCGGCCATGGTCATGGCCTCGATCTGGTCGTGGGTGACGTAGATGGTGGTGGTCTTCAGCCTCTGGTGCAGTTCCTTGATCTCGGTGCGCATCTGCACGCGCAGCTTGGCGTCGAGATTGGACAGCGGCTCGTCGAACAGGAACACCTGCGGATTGCGCACGATGGCGCGGCCCATGGCCACGCGCTGGCGCTGCCCGCCGGAAAGCTGGCGGGGATAGCGCTTCAGATAGGGATTGAGGTCGAGGATGTCGGCGGCGCGCTTGACCCGCTCGGCGACCACGGCCGGATCGGTTTTCCTGAGCTTTAG
>NZ_RZPB01000684.1:0-3246 GCF_003998535.1 Mesorhizobium sp. M7A.F.Ca.AU.002.02.1.1
ACCTACGCCTTCTCACGCTCCTATCTGCAGTTTCCGGCGCGCTTCATCATGCCGAAGGGCAAGGCGCTGACCGAGCCCGTCTTTGACAAATTGCACGGCAAGCGTGTCGGCGTGATATCAGGCTCGGCGCATGAGCGCATGCTGCGCGACTATTTCAACACGGTCCAGGTCGTCCCTTTCGACAGGCCGGAAGAACTGTATGCCGATCTCAAGGCCGGCAAGGTCGACGCCGCCTTCGGCGACGGCATGCGCCTGGCTTTCTGGCTGGGCGGCTCGGACGCGGCGGGCTGCTGCCGCTTTGCCGGCGGGCCCTATCTGGCGCCCGAATATCTGGGCACGGGCATGGCCATCGCCACCAAGGCTGACAATCCGGCGCTGGCCGCAGCGATCGACTACGCGCTGCAGGAAATTTCAATGAAAGGCACGTTCGCCGAATTTTATCTGCGCTATTTCCCCGTCAGTTTTTTCTAAAGCCAAGGACTTTCAGGTCAGGGTACGCAGCCGCGCCTTGGCCGCGCGGCCGATGGCAGCAACCGTCAGCGTGTCGAGATCGAGCTGACGCCGGATCAGCTGCAGCACCCGCACCTCTTCCATGCGCATTTCGAGGTCGACGGCGGCAACCTCGAAGGCGGCGGCATAGGCGGTGTCGCGCAGCCGCTCGGGCAAGACCTCGGCGACTTCAGCCAGCACGCCCTCCAGCCCATCCTTTTCGTGCAGGCGCTTCTGGCAGCCCTGGGCGACGCCGACCAGCCTGTCGTGGTTGAAGTCCTCGAACACCGGCCAGGAGCGGACGACCTCGCCGATCCGCGCCAGTTCAACATCGGTCATGTCGCGGTCGGAGGCCGAGGTGATGACCATCAGATAGATCAGGGCTTCATGAGGTGTCGGCAATTTTTTCTCCTTGAACCGGGCCTCGAAGTTAGGAACGCCCGTTCTGCACCGCAAGGAAAAAGCGCCGCACGCGTTGACGCTCCGGCGCTGCACGCCTAGAGACCGGTTGAAAAACCCTTGCTGCGGCCCGCCTTCGGGCCGGCAGATGATTTGGAAAACTGTGACATGGCGGGATCAAACATCATCGATCTCAACCCCGAGCTGCTGGCGGCCGCGACCGAAAGCAAGGCGTGGCCGTTCGAGGAAGCCAAAAAGATCATCGAGCGCTACAAAGGCGCCGACTTTCCGCAAACAGTCCTGTTCGAGACCGGCTACGGGCCGTCCGGCCTGCCGCATATCGGCACGTTCGGCGAGGTGGCGCGCACCTCGATGGTGCGCCATGCCTTCCGTGTCCTGACGCAGGACAAGGTCGCGACCAAGCTGCTGTGCTTTTCCGACGATATGGACGGCATGCGCAAGATACCCGACAGCGTGCCGGACCGCGCCGCACTCGAGCCGCATCTGCACAAGCCGCTATCGTCGGTCCCCAACCCCTTCGGCGGCGACTATGCGAGCTTCGCCGACCACAACAATGCGATGCTCTGCCGCTTCCTCGACACGTTCGGCTTCGACTACGAGTTCGCCAGCGCGACGCAATACTACAAGGCCGGCCGTTTCGACGCGATGCTCAAGCGCGCCGCCGAGCGCTATGAGCAGATCATGGCGGTGATGCTACCGACGCTCGGGCCCGAGCGGCAGGCGACCTACAGCCCGTTCCTGCCGATCTCGCCGAAGAGCGGCCGCGTGCTTTACGTGCCCATGAAGCATGTCGACGCCAAAGCCGGCACCATCACCTTCGACGACGAGGGCACCGAGACCACGCTTTCGATCACCGGCGGCCGCGTGAAGCTGCAGTGGAAGCCGGATTTCGGCATGCGCTGGGCAGCGCTTGGCGTCGATTTCGAAATGTTCGGCAAGGACCACCAGACCAATGCGGTGGTCTACGACCGTATCTGCAACATTCTGGGCGGACGGGCGCCGGAGCATTTCGTCTACGAACTGTTCCTCGACGAGAACGGCCAGAAGATCTCGAAGTCGAAGGGCAACGGGCTGACCATCGACGAGTGGCTGACCTATGCGCCGACCGAAAGCCTCGGGCTCTACATGTACCAACGGCCGCGGCAGGCCAAGAAGCTGTATTTCGACGTTATCCCGCGGGCCGTGGATGAATACTACACGTTCCTCGCCGCCTATCCCCGCCAGGACTGGAAGGAGCGGCTGGGCAACCCGGTCTGGCATATGCATGACGGCAACCCGCCAGCGATCGACATGCCGGTGCCGTTCTCTCTGCTGCTCAATCTGGTCAGCGCTTCCAACGCGCAGAACAAGGATGTGCTGTGGGGGTTCATTTCACGTCATACGCAAGGCGTGACGCCGGCGACGCATCCAGAGCTCGACCGGCTGGTCGGCCATGCGATCCGCTATTTCGACGATTTCGTGAAGCCGACGAAAACCTTCCGGCCCGCCGACGAGGTCGAGCGCGAAGCGCTGGCAGCCCTCGACGAAGCACTTGGCGCGCTGCCGGCGGACGCCAGCGGCGAAGCGATCCAGAACGCCTCGCTCAACGTCGCACGCAGGATCGAGCGCTATCAGGATCATTCCAAGCAGAGCCCGGAAGGCGGCCCCGGCGTATCGGGCGCCTTCTTCCAGATGATCTACCAGGTGCTGATCGGCCAGGAGCGCGGCCCGCGCTTCGGCTCGTTCGCAGCACTCTACGGCGTTGCCGAGACGCGTGCGCTCATTGAGCGGGCGCTGGCTGGTCAGCTGGCTTGAGCACGCCGTCGACCTCTTCCAGGATCGAACCCGGCGCCTGAGGTGCCGGGCCTGGCGCGGCCGGCATCGCCGGCATGCCCGACAGATCGGGCGCCGATCCGAAAATGCCCTTCTTGCCCATGCGCGCCTTGTCGCCGGCCTCGACATAGGGGCCGCCCTTGGCGGCGCGCGCCCAGCCATTTTCGACCAGCCACTGACCTACATCCTGCTTGCCGATCCGGCACTCGGCTGCGATCAGGTCGCGGCCGCCCTGCGGCGGCACCGTGCAGACCACCGCGCGGCCGCGCAGGAAGGCGCGGAACGCTGTCCTCGCCCGGACGCCGCACGGCCAGGACTTGCCGTCCTCGCTGCAAATCTCGTCCTGCCTGACGATGTCGATGCCGGAAACCGCGACCGAGTAGCCCTTCGCCTCGATCAAGCCGGCGGCCGGCGCAACCGGCTGGAACAGCTTTGTGCCGTTCCAGTCGTCAGGCATTTTCGGCTTGGGCGGCACGGCCAGCGCGAGTTTGCTCAGCGGCTCGCGCGGCTCGATCCGTTCAAGCC
>NZ_RZPB01000685.1:0-3239 GCF_003998535.1 Mesorhizobium sp. M7A.F.Ca.AU.002.02.1.1
ATGCGGATGCGATGGCGACGGCGATTGTCGCTGCGGCGTTTTTTGCCGCGATGATCACGCAGACCTCGGATTTCGTCATCGACATGGATTTGCCTCTCGTACAGGTAATATCGATTTGCCCTCGCCCCGTACTCGTTCGATGCACTACAGAATTGCCATCAGCATCCAATTTACCCTCAGCGACTCGCCGGCCGCTCGAAGATGCGGCGGCTGATATCGGCGGACGCCGCCCAGCCTGCTTCGGCCAGATAGCGGACCGGCGCGCGGCCGCACAGTTCCCAAAGCACCGTTCGCCGCTGCGGCCACCGCAGCGACGGCAGCCACGGCGCGATGACCATGCTGAGCAGATCCTCATTGCCGATGCGCGGCAGGATCCTGGTCGCGCGCTGCGACAGCAGCGTGCCGGCACCGCCGAGTAGCACGTCGGCGGCGCGCAGGCCAAGCAGCAGCGTGTCGTCCAGACCTTGCGCGGTAGCGGCATCGAGCAAACGCTGCTGATCCGCCTCGTCGAGGCGGCCGGCGCTGGCGCCGATATCACAGACGTATCCGGCGCAGGGTTCCCGGTTGAAAAGTGCCTTGGCGACGCTGATGCAGGACAAAAGCAATGTATCGGCCACCGAGGTGAACGGCACCGTCGCACCGGCGATTTCGACCTGTCGCTTGCGCCGCAGGAACCCGTCCGCGTCGCGCGGGCTTGGCGAGCCGGGCTGCTGGAGGCGGTAGTGGAGATCGACGGTGGACGACCTCGGCCCGTCGTCCCGGGTCATGTGCTGTTCGCCGAGGAAGCGGACCCACCAGACGGAGCTCGACTTGCCTGATACCTCATAGCCGATCTTGCGAAGCGCATCACGCGCCCTGAAAAATCCGAGCGGCGAAACCAGGATGTCGACATCGCCCGAGGGCTTCATAAAATGGTCGTCGTAGAGAAGTTGCTGCTGGAACGGACCCTTCAGAAAAACGAAATCGATCTCGCTGGCGCGCAGCACGTCCTGGATCGCCATCGAATCCATGATGCAGGACGCGTTCATCGAAACCGTTTTCCTGCGGTAGGTGTCGAGCCATTGGAAAAGCTTAGTTGGCCTCTGAAGCGCGGGTGCGCGCGAAAGCGCCTTGAGGACAAAGACGGCGACCTTGTTCAGCCTGGCAATCTCGGCAATTTTTTCACCGTCAAGATGGCGCATCGAAACGTCGCCCGCGCCCGGGCCGGCGAAAAACAATCGCAGGCAAGCCTGCACATAGGCCACCTCGCCGGCACAGCCGGCGGCGCGCAATCGTTCGTATGAGCCATCCGGCAAGGCCATTTAGCGCACAGTCTCCCAAGAAAGCGTTTCGCGCCGACACTTATGCTGCAAGTGCGAAGCAAGCATCACCAAAAACCTCGATGCCGTAAAGCCTTTCCTTCTGCAGTGCGAATTTTTGCCACCAAAGCGTCTATCGAGGTGGCATCGGAAAGCAGTGAAAACCGCGGTTGAAATGTCCCTTGCCACGTCCGCTTAGGCAATCTCCGGACGATTTCTCAAATGGAAATTCTTTTCATTAGAGAGGCCTAAATATAGGCACAACGCAAACGGCTTATGCAAGCAAAATCAAATGCTTAAAGAATCAGCACAGGCGCGATCGTCGTGCACAAGGAATCGGCTAAAAAATGACAAGTTTTAGGCATGCCGCTCATGTGACGACGCCAGCAACCGTAATTGATTAACAGAAAGTAAAACAGTCTTGACTCATAAATGCTGCCGTGCAGCTATTGCATTGCAGCATAAAAGTGCTGACGGCACTCGACAGGCCGTTTCCAGTCCTAAATCGGAGAGTAAAATGGAACAGAATGTTGAAAAGCATGAATATGAAACGCCAAGCCTGACGGTCCATGGTTCGATTGAGACCATCACCCAGGGCGGCGGCGGCAGCACGGCGATCGACGCATCGTTCCCCGCGCATACGCCGATTGGCGACCTGACGTTCTCCTGAGACCTACAGCCGATTCCAGAGTGACATGTTGGGACTCTGGATTCAAAAGCAGACGTAAGAGGGGTCGGGGGGCCAGCCTCCCGATTTCTCCTGCGCCGCCTGGAGATGTCGCAGCGTTTTGTCAGCGAGGTTTGGGGATGAACGGGGAGCTATCCGACCGTGATCTGGGCGACCACGATAGCGTGTGCGCGACCAAGGATGCCGTGGCTTGCGAGTTCGGCGATGGCTTGGCGCTGCTCAATCTCAAATCCAATGTCTACTACAGCCTGAATGGCGTCGGCGCCTTCATCTGGGATTTAATCCAGGAACCCCGGTCGATCGGCGACATCCGCAGCGCCGTGCTTGCGCGCTACAATGTCGACCCGGTGCGCTGCCAGGCCGATGTCGACGCATTGCTGAAGGGCCTGGCCGATAATGGGCTTGCGAGACGGCATCATGAGGCACTTGTCTAAGCCGGTCCAGCACAAGTCCCTGGTTTCACGGGCCCTGGTTTCGCCGGCCTTGTCTTCGCGGGCCACGGCTTTACGGCAGGAACCGGCGAGAGAAACAAACGTCAAGCAGACGAAGCGCGGGGGAAGCCGGCGCGGGCTGGTCAGGATTTTCTCCCTGACTGGCTCGGAAATGATCTTCCTTGGCCATTGCCTGCTGGTGGTGGCGACAGTTCGGCTGGGGCTGACGCTGTTGTCCTACAATCGTGTACGCAGCCTGGTGACGCGCCTCGACGCGCGGCAGTGCGCCTCAATGGGCGAACTGCGGCGCGTCGCCTGGGGCGTTGCCGCCGCGGCCCGTTTCGTCCCTTACGCCACGTGCCTGACCCAGGCGCTCTCCGGCCAGTATATTCTCGCCCGCCAAGGCAATGAATCGACGGTACGCATCGGCATCGAACGTGGCACAGGCGAGCAGTTGAAAGCACATGCCTGGCTGGTCAGCGACAACCATATCGTGCTTGGCGGATCGATCGACGGCTTCGCCCATCTCGTCGACCACGGCAGCCGATGAGCGGCGTCGCCGGAATCCTGTTGCGCGGAGCAAACGCACCGGCGGTCGCGGCGGCCGACATTCAGCAAATGCTGGCGCGCATGCGCCATCGTGGTCCTGACGGCAGTTCTTGGTGGCTGGACACCAGCATCGCCCTTGGCCACGCCTGGCTCAACACATCGGATGAAGTCGGTCCGGGCCCTTTGACGATGGCTGGGGGCCGGCTCGCCATCACCGCCGATTGCCGGCTGGACAACCGTGACGAGTTGCTGGCCAGGCTCGGTATCCGCGAC
>NZ_RZPB01000686.1:0-3224 GCF_003998535.1 Mesorhizobium sp. M7A.F.Ca.AU.002.02.1.1
GGAAAATATTTCTCCAAAGGACGAAATGGCGCCGAACATTTTCTCAAGAGGGGCAAAAAAGGCAACATTGAATGCACCTAATTTCTACCAATTCGGTAGATTTGGCGCAGGTTCAACGGAGGCAGAAATGACCAAACCTCATTTCAGGAAACTGCTCGGCGCACTGGTCGCCACATCTGTCCAGTTCGGCACGCTCGGTTTCGCGTTTGCCGATACCACCATTCTCAACGTCTCCTACGATCCGACACGCGAGCTCTACAAGGCCTATGACGAAGCTTTCGTCGCCCATTGGAAGGCCGAGACCGGAGAGACGGTCACCGTCCAGCAGTCGCATGGCGGATCGGGCGCCCAGGCCCGCGCCGTGATCGACGGCCTCGACGCCGATGTGGTGACGCTGGCACTCGAAGGCGACATCAATGCCATCGTCTCGAAGTCGAAGAAGATCAATCCGGACTGGCGCACCAAATTCGAAAACAATTCGGCGCCCTACACCTCGACCATCATCTTCCTCGTGCGCAAGGGCAATCCCAAGGGCATTCACGACTGGAGCGACCTCGTCAAGGACGGTGTCCAGGTGATCACGCCCAATCCCAAGACGTCCGGCGGCGCGCGCTGGAACTATCTCGCCGCATGGGCCTACGCCAACGCCAATGACGGCGGCGACGAGACCAAGACCAAGGAGTTCGTCGGCAAGCTCTACGCCAATGCCCCGGTGCTCGACACCGGCGCGCGCGGCTCGACCGTGACCTTCGCGCAAAAGGGTCTCGGCGATGTGCTTATCGCCTGGGAAAACGAGGCCTATCTGGCGCTCGACGAGTTCGGCGCCGACAATTTCGACATCGTCTACCCGCCGACCTCCATCCTGGCAGAACCGCCGGTGGCGGTGGTCGACGCCAATGTCGATGCCAAGGGCACGCGCAAGATCGCCGAAGCCTATCTGAGCTGGCTCTATTCCAAGGAAGCGCAGACGATCATCGCCAAGAACCATTATCGTCCTGCCAAGCCCGATCTGGTGCCGGCCGAGGACCTCGCCAAGCTGCCGCCGATCAAACTTGTAACCATCGACGATCCACAGTTTGGTGGCTGGAAAAAAGCACAGCCTTATCATTTCGGCGATGGTGGTATATTCGACCAGATCTACAAGCCCCAGTAAGCAGTCGATATTCAGGACGACATGACCACAGCACCCGCCCAGGCGGGGTGGCGATTCAGGCAGCCGAGCGTCATTCCGGGTTTCGGATTGACGCTCGGCTTCTCGCTTGCCTACCTCACCCTCATCATCCTCATCCCGCTATCCGGGCTGCTCTGGCGCTCGGCCGCCCTTGGCTGGCCTGAATTCTGGGCGATCGCCACCGATCGCCGCACCATCAATGCGCTGAGAATCAGCTTCGGCACTGCCTTCGTCGCGGCTGCTGTCAACGTCGTCTTCGGCACGCTGGTCGCATGGGTGCTGGTGCGTTACCGCTTCCCCGGCCGCCGCATCGTCGATGCCATGGTCGATCTGCCCTTCGCCTTGCCGACGGCTGTGGCCGGCATCGCGCTGACCACGCTCTACGCGCCGAACGGCTGGATCGGCAAATTGCTGATGCCGCTCGGCATCAAGGTCGCCTATACCCCGCTCGGTATCGTCATCGCGCTGATCTTCATCGGCCTGCCCTTCGTCGTGCGCACCGTGCAGCCGATCATGGAGGAGATCGACAAGGAAGTGGAGGAAGCCGCGGCCACCCTTGGCGCCAATCGTTTCCAGATCATCACCCGCATCCTGTTTCCGGGCCTGGCGCCGGCCATCGTCACCGGCTTCGCGCTCGCCTTCGCGCGCGGCGTCGGCGAATACGGCTCGGTCATCTTCATCGCCGGCAACTTGCCCTACAAATCAGAGATCGCGCCGCTGCTGATCGTCATCCGGCTGGAGGAATATAATTACCCGGCGGCAACCGCGATTGCGGCGATCATGCTCGCCCTGTCATTCATCATGCTTTTGGTCGTCAATCTCGCACAGTCGTGGAGCCGCAAGCGCTATGGCTGATCCGGAGATCAAATCTTACGAACCGCACCATGAAAGCCAGTCGGCGGCGGTCACGGAAAGCCGCCCGGCGCGTCTGGCCCTGATGGCCGTCGCCTTTGCCTTCCTCGGCATTTTCCTGCTCTTGCCGCTGATCATCGTCTTCAACGAAGCCTTCGCCAAGGGCATCGGTGCCTACACCGAAGCGCTCGGCAATCCCGACACACGCTCGGCGATCCGGCTGACGCTGCTGGTCGCCGCGATCTCGGTACCGCTCAACATTGTGTTCGGCATCTCCGCCGCCTGGGCGATCGCCAAGTTCGAGTTCAAGGGCAAGGCCTTCCTGACCACGCTGATCGACCTTCCCTTCTCGGTCTCCCCGGTCATATCGGGCCTCGTCTATGTGCTTCTATTCGGCGCCCAGGGGCTGCTCGGCACCTGGCTGAAAGCGCACGGCATCGTCATCCTGTTTGCCGTGCCGGGCATCGTGCTGGCCACAATCTTCGTCACCTTCCCCTTCGTCGCCCGCGAGTTGATCCCGCTGATGCAGGAGCAAGGCAATGGCGACGAGGAGGCAGCGCTTTCGCTTGGCGCCAATGGTTGGCAGACCTTCTGGTACGTGACCTTGCCCAACGTCAAATGGGGGCTGCTCTACGGCGTGCTCCTGTGCAATGCGCGCGCCATGGGCGAGTTCGGCGCAGTCTCGGTGGTGTCGGGCCATATACGCGGCCTGACCAACACCATGCCGCTGCATGTCGAAATCCTCTATAACGAGTACAACGCCGTCGGCGCCTTCGCCGTCGCTTCATTGCTTGCGGGCCTGGCGCTCGTCACGCTGGTCTTGAAAACACTTCTCGAGATGCGCTACGGCGCCGAGATCGCCGCGACGCGCGGACACTGACAGAGGGATTTGCATGGAAGTTCGCGTTGCCAACGTGCGCAAGGAGTTTGACCGGTTTCCGGCCCTCCACGACGTGTCGCTCGATATCAAGTCGGGCGAACTGATCGCGTTGCTGGGGCCGTCCGGCTCCGGCAAGACGACGCTGCTCAGGCTGATCGCCGGACTGGAGCGGCCGACGCGCGGAAACATCTTCTTCGGCGACGAGGACGCCTCGCACAAGTCGATCCAGGATCGCAATGTCGGCTTTGTCTTCCAGCACTATGCGCTTTTCCAGCCCCGACAGCTGGACAAGGTCTAGAAGCTCGGAGGCGCGGCGGCGGA
>NZ_RZPB01000687.1:0-3223 GCF_003998535.1 Mesorhizobium sp. M7A.F.Ca.AU.002.02.1.1
GCCGGCGCCGAGCGTAAAACCTTCGCTCAACACTTCGATGATGCCACGGCGCCAGCCGTTGACGCGGAAGCGCCGCGAGAAGATCGTCGCCGATTCCCAGAACTGGCGCGCCTTGAAGCCGATCTCGTAGAGCGAGGAATCGATCCACGCGTCGAGCGCCAGCAGCCGGGCGGCGATCGGACCTCTTCTCTTGCGCGGTTCGGGACTGGCCATTCGGAATCCGGCTAGCAATTGCACGACCTGAGTACCGCAAACCGGCAATTTCAGGGCGATGCATTCCGCAAGACTATTCCTCCATTTTTCCAGCACTCACAAGGGCAGCGAAGACACAGTATCGGGTTTGTTGCTGAGGGGCGAGCCGGCTCAGGCCGGTTCGCGCTTCAGCGCCTGCGCCATGCAGTGGATGCCGCCGCCGGTCTTCGAAATCTCGCTCATGTCGACGGCCGCGACCTCGAAACCGCGGGCCTTGAGCTGGCCGATCAGCGACTGGCTGGAGGTCGGCGCGATCACCCGGTCCTTGCCCAGCGACATGAAGTTGCAGCCGAGCGCCATCGTGTCCTGGAACGGCACGTCGATGATCTCGTGGCCTTTGCCCTTCAGCCAGTCGACAATGCCGGGCTCGGTGCAGGCAAGGCAGACGGCGGTCAGTTTTTCGGCGATCGGCACCACCATCAGGTCGATATGGACGTAATATTCGTCGATGAAGGCGATGCGGGTTTCCCAGCCTTCCTTGTCGAACCAGGCCTGCACCTGGCGCGCACCTTCCTCCTGCGTGCGCGCGCCGCCGCAGCCTATCAGCACGACGCCATCCTCGATGACGTTGAAGTCGCCGCCCTCGAACGTACCAGCCGTGACCATGTCGTAGATCGGGATGCCGAGTTTTTCATAGGTGCGGATCGCGGCATAGTTCTCGCCGCGCCGCCACCAGTTGGCCATGGCGGTGATGAAGGCGCCGTAGGGCGTCATGACGCTGGAATCGCGGGAATAGACCTGCATCGGCAGCTCGGGCGTCGGCTCGTGCCAGTGGATGTTGACGCCGAAATGCTCGTAGGCGGCGACCAGGTCCTTGTGCTGTGCTTGTGCGATCTGCACGTTGCAGGGCGCCTCGCGCAGGTGCTTGCGCGACAGCGAGCTGGTCGACAGATGACGCAGGAAATTGGGCGAGCCGAGCAGGACGTCGGTCAGCACGTCGGTCTCGTTGGCAAAACCCCAGGCGGTCAGCGGCTTGGTGCCGCCGGCGGGGTTGCGGCGCTGCAGCGAAAACGGCTCGGCGACAATGCGGTCATGAACGGTCATGGGATGCTCCTCGTGAGGTGACTTGGGGGTGTCTGATTGCTCGGTATCCACCAGTCGCGTCCACGCGGGGTGGTGACATATTCTGGCCAGCGAAACCCGATCGGCGGCTCGTAGTCGCAAAGCGGTGCGATCCAGTTCGAACCGCCGATGCCGCCGCCGGTGCGGGTAACGAACTCGTCCATCGCCGCCTCGCGGGCAGTCTGGTCTTCCAGCAGGCGAAGGGCGGCAAGCGCAATCGTGCGGGAGGCGCAGGCCACCATCGGGTCGATCGTGGCCGAAATACCGCCCAGCGCATTCATCACCCAGGCTGGATAGGGATAGCCGGTCTCCGAACGCAGCGCCGGGCGGGCGACATAGAAGCGCGCCGTCGGCGTATGCCAGCTCATGTCGGTGTAATCGTCGGAGGTCGAATTGACCTGCGAGGGCGGCAGGTCGCGGCGCAGGATCGCTTCCGCCGCCTGCGGCTCGATCAGGCGCTCCAGCTCTTCGATGAACGGCTCGTCGCTCGCCATGCGCCCGGCATTGACCTGCATTTCGCGCGCGACTGCCTTGGCGTCTTCGTCCCAGCGCGGCGGCCCGACCGCCGACAGCGCTTCATAGGCGATCTCGGCCATGGCATGATTGGCAAGTCCCGGTCGTGACTTCGACACCCAATGCCGCTCGGTGCGGCAATCACTCATCGCTGCCGCCGCCTCGGCATTGCGGTCGAGCACCGCGGTGACCTGCTCGGCCATGGCAAGCGTCGGCACGCGGATCATGTACTGAATCTCGGCCAGCCCCGCCGGCAAATTGTCGGCGGTCGCTTGCCCCGCCGTCAGGATCGCCTCGCTGATCGACCAGCCGCCCTGGTGAGGCAGCATGGAATCGCGCAGAGCCTTGGAGGCCATGTACATCATCATCAATGCGTCGTTGGCGCCGGGCGCGCGCGCCGCCGAATGTGCTTGCGGAATGGGTGCAGCACCCGCAGCCAGCGCCCAGCGCTCCGGTTGGTCGCAGATGAAGCGATAGATCATCGCGTAGGCCGCGCCGCAATGCGTGTCCCAGCGCGCCGTGTTGCAGAGCGGCAGCATGTAGAACGGATGAAAGGAGATCATGCCGGCAAGGCCGTCATAATAGCCCTTGGCGGCATGGATCGGCTTTGACCCACGCACCTTTTCCGCCGGCTCGCCGGTGAAGCGCAGCGTGCCTGATATGCCGTGGCGCTGCATCGCGGCCTTGGTCGCCAGCAGCCCGCCGAGGCTCGAAATACCCAGCCCGGAATGCGGGTCGGTGTGGCCGCCGGCCTGGTTGCCAAGTCCCCGGCGCGGACGCTCGACCGTAGCGGCATCCTGGCAATTGCCCGGCACCGCGTCGTATTCGGCGTACATGCCGATGGTCGGGCCGGGGCCGTTGGTCCAATGTGCGCAGAAGGCGGTCGGCATGCCGCCGGAGCCTTCTTCGACAGAAAAGCCTTCGAGTTTCAGTCGCTCGACATACCAGGCGGCGGATTGATATTCCCGCCACGCGGTCTCGCCGTAATCGAAGATGATGCGTGTCCACGCGGACAACAACGGCTGGATGCCGTCGAGACAGGCAAGGGCGGTTGCTTGCGCCGAGGTGGCCACCGGTTTCTCCATGGCATGAGAAGAAAGCAGTGAAGCGGTTCGCTAAAAAGTGATATGTTTTCCCGGTTCGTGCAAATTCGGTTCACCTGAGGTTCCTTGCGTATACCATCCACACAAGCGCTGCGTGCGCTCGACAGCTTCGCCCGCCATGGCAGCGTCTGGCGCGCCGCCGACGAGTTGCACCTGACCCGCAGCGCCGTGAGCCATCAGCTTCGTCTGCTGGAGCGCGATCTCGGCTTCGACCTGCTCGAACGCATCGGCAAGGGCGTGGCGCTGACGCCGCGCGGCCAGCGCTATGCCAGCGACGTGCGCAAGGCGCTCAC
>NZ_RZPB01000688.1:0-3219 GCF_003998535.1 Mesorhizobium sp. M7A.F.Ca.AU.002.02.1.1
CCGAAGCATCTTCGCCCGAAAGCTGGATGAAATCCTTGCCGCACGTGGCACGCTGCTCGGAAACCCGTTCGACCTTGCCGGTGGCATCCTTGACACCGACGATGTTCTTGAAGTCGTGCACGAGCCGGCCCATCGTGTCCGGCATCATGTCGATGACCGAGCGCGGCGGGATGTTGTAGATGATGATCGGCAGCTTGGTCGCCCTGGCGACCGCCGCGAAGTGCTCATACAGGCCGCGCTGCGTCGGCCTGTTATAATAAGGCGTGACGACCAGGGCGGCATCGGCGCCGGCCTTCTCGGCATACTGCACGAGCCCGACGGCTTCCTCGGTGTTGTTGGAACCAGCGCCGGCGACGACCGGAACTCGTCCCTTGGCCACCTCGATGCATACCTTGACGACCTGGCGGTGCTCGTCATGCGACAGTGTCGGCGACTCGCCGGTGGTGCCGACCGGCACCAGGCCCGTCGTGCCCTCCGCGAGTTGCCATTCGACGAATGCGCGAAAGGCTTTCTCGTCGAAACGCCCGCTCTTTTCGAACGGTGTCACGAGCGCAGTAAGCGAGCCTCTCAGCATATCGTCCAACTCCTTGGCACTTCTGGTGTTTTGTGTCGGTGTTTGTGGTCGCGCCTTCTAACCGAAAGCGAAGCGGCGCACCATAGTCTCGACATGGTTGCGCGGCAAGCATTGCCATGGTGCCAGCAAGCGCAATTCGAACGGCCTCGCTAACTCTTTGTTTACGGGCTCTTCACGACCTAAGTTTAGGCTTCGAGGCATCTTCGCCAGCTTGTGGAATGCCAGGACAAGGAAAGATTTAGGGATCATGCCGGGCGGTCGGCCTCACCTTCTCGCGCTGCTTGGCGCCGCGCTCGCGCTGATGCCGGGCATGGCGATCAGCGGCAGCGTGGACGCACGGGTCACCTCAGCCATTCCGATTCCAGGCGCGGCAATTGCGCTGCCAGACCTGCAGGACAGAACGCGACAGGCGCCCTTGCCCGACGTCGCCCCTCTGAAAAGCGGACTGGATGCGTTGGCGCGGGGTGATAGTCTCCGCGCTCGTGGCGTGCGCGATGCCCTTCCGGCGCAGTCGCTCGACCAGCATATCCTTGCCTGGGCGATCGCGCTTTATGGCGGCGACAAGGTTCCGAGCGACGATATCACTGCTGCGGCCAAGATGCTGCCCAACTGGCCGGGGACCGTAGCCCTGCGCAAGAACAGCGAGCGCGCGCTCTATCGAGAGAACCCTGCCCCCGACATCGTCATCAGGGCGTTCGATGGCAGCCAGCCGCAGACATTCGAAGGCGTGATGGTTCTCGCCCGCGCCTATGTGGCGTCCAGCAATACCAAGGCGGCGCGTTCCGTGCTGTCGCCCTTCTGGCGCACCGCGATCCTGGAGGCCAAGGACGAGGCGGCGCTGATCAAGGAATTCGGCAGCCTGATCCCGGCCGCGGACCACCGCTTTCGCATGGAGCGCATGTTCTATGCCGACCGCGCGAATTCCGCGCTGCGCGTCGCCGGCCTCGCCGGCGCCCAGCAGCTCGCCGATGCATGGGCGGCGGCCGACAAAGGCGACAAGAACGCGCCCAAGCTGCTGAAGGCCGTGCCGGCAATGCAACGTTCGGCCGGCTACTTCTTCGCGCAGGCCGAATATTTGCGCAAGCAGGAGGATTTTGCCGGCGCTGCAGCCATTGTGATGCAGGCACCGACCGATCGCGAAGCTCTGGTCGATCCGGATGCCTGGTGGGTCGAGCGCCGGGTGCTGTCGCGTGAACTGGTCGACCAGGGCGACATGAAGGCCGCGTACAAGATCGTCGCTACACACGCTGCCGAAAGTGCCACCAATGCGGCCGACGCCGAATTCCATGCCGGCTGGTACGCGTTGCGCGGCCTGAACGACCCCAAGCTTGCCGCAACGCATTTCGCTCGCATCGCCGACCTTGCCCAAGGGCCGATGACGCTGTCGCGCGCGTATTACTGGCTCGGCCGTGCCGCCGAAGTCGGCGGCCCGGGCAACGCCAAGGATTATTTTGCGCGCGCCGCTGCCTACGGCACGACATTCTACGGCCAGCTTGCCGCCGAACGTGTCGGCCGGCAGGCGCTCAACATCGTCTATCCCTCGCCAAGCGCAGCCGACCGGCAGAACTTTGCCGGCCGCGAGGCCGTCAGCGCCATCAAGCGGCTGCAGGAGGCGGGCTACGACCGCTATGCCGAGACGCTCTATCGCGACCTTGCCGGGCAGTTGACCAGTCCAGGCGAACTGGCGCTGCTCGCTGTCCTTGCCGAAAAGCAAGGGAACCATTTCATGGCGCTGAAAATCGGCAAGATCGCCGGGGCGCGCGGCATTGATGTCGGCGCATTGTCGCATCCGCTCGGCGTCATTCCCGATTCGGCCGACATTTCCGGCTCAGGCAAGGCGCTGGCCTATGCGATCGCCCGCCAGGAAAGCGAATTCAACATCGGCGCCGTGTCGAGCGCCGGCGCGCGCGGGCTGCTGCAGCTGATGCCGGGAACCGCAAGGCAATTGGCGAAGAAGGCCGGGCTGCAGTTTTCGCAAACACGGCTGACCACCGATGCCGGCTACAACGCGACGCTTGGTTCGGCCTTCCTCGGCGAACAGCTCGACCGCTTCAACGGCTCCTACGTGCTGACCTTCGCCGGCTACAATGCCGGCCCCAACCGGGCCAGGCAGTGGGTGGGCAGATATGGCGACCCGCGCGGCAAGGACATCGACGCGGTCGTCGACTGGATCGAGCGGATTCCCTACACGGAAACAAGAAGTTACGTTCAGCGAGTGATGGAGAATTACGAGGTCTACAAGATGCGTATTTCCGGCGAATACGACATTGTCGGGGATCTGGTGAACGGGCGGAGTTGAGCCTTTCTGTCCTTCTCCACTTGTGGGAGAAGGCAAGAGCGCCTTTTATTGACCATCCCTGCCCTCGCCTGTAGCTGTCCAGATTGATACAGCGAGGTCGCACATTCCGATGGCAAGCGAGCAGCTTTTTTCCGACTTCTTCTACAGCGCACCGGACGGGTTAAAACTCCATGCGCGCGTCTATGGCGAGGCCAATTCCGGACCCTGGCCGGTTGTCTGCCTGCCTGGCCTGACCCGCAATGCCAGGGATTTTCACGAGCTGGCGCTCTATCTGTCGACGCATGCGGCAACTCCACGAAAGGTCATCGCCTTCGACTACCGCGGGCGCGGGCAGTCAGCTTATGAT
>NZ_RZPB01000689.1:0-3217 GCF_003998535.1 Mesorhizobium sp. M7A.F.Ca.AU.002.02.1.1
GTCTCCGGCCTTGACCTCCTTGACCTCTGACATTCTATTATATTAGTATTCCAAATCATTTCTTGTCTCTCGACCTCCTGTCGCGGAGAACTTTTTCAGAGTATGGGGTCATGGCGCGGTTCATCAAGCTTTCGGGGGCCGACAACATTCTTCTGGCGGTCGATCCGTTGAAGATCGGCGAAAAAGCCGGTGACGTGGCTGCCAGGGCACGCATACCGCGCGGGCACAAAATGGCCTTGCGCGACATCGGCTCGGACCAGCCGATCGTGAAATACGGCCAGACCATCGGTTTTGCGCGGGAACCAATCGTCGCCGGCGACTGGGTTCACGAGCACAATGTGTATCTGCGAAATTTCGAACGCGACTACGTCTTCGGCACGAATACCAGGCAAACCGAGATCGTTGCCGAGGCCGAGCGCGCTACTTTCATGGGTTACCGCCGGCCGAGCGGCAAGGTGGGCACGCGCAACTTCATTGCCGTCCTGACCTCGGTGAACTGCTCTGCCAGCGTCGCCCGGTTCATCACCGACGAGGTCAACCGGTCTGGCATCCTGCGCGACTATCCCAATGTCGACGGTATCATCGCACTCGTCCACGGCACTGGCTGCGGCATCGACACCAAGGGTCCCGCTTACGACCTGTTGAAAAGGACGCAATGGGGCTTTGCCACGAACCCCAATATCGGCGGCGTGCTGATGGTCGGACTCGGCTGCGAAGCGTTCCAGATCCCACGCTGGATGCAGTCGTACAACATCAAGGAGAGCACGATTTTCCGCACGATGACCATCCAGGAAACCGGCGGTACGCGAAAGACGGTCGAGGCTGGCGTGAAGGCGATCGTCGACATGCTGCCTACGGTGAACGCCGCCGAAAGGACGCCGCAACCAGCCTCCGAACTGGTGCTTGCGCTGCAATGCGGCGGATCGGACGGTTACTCCGGCATCAGCGCCAATCCGGCACTAGGTGCTGCGGTGGACCTGCTTGTCGGGCAAGGCGGTACGGCGGTGCTCTCGGAGACGCCCGAGATCTATGGCGCCGAACATCTCCTCGCCTTGCGCGCCGAGAGCCGCGCGGTGGGCGAAAAGCTGATCGAACGCATCCGCTGGTGGGAGGATTATACCGCCAGGCACGACATGGAGATGAACAACAACCCTTCGCCCGGCAACAAGCTGGGTGGGTTGACGACCATCCTGGAGAAATCGCTCGGCGCTTCCGCCAAGGGCGGCACCACCAATCTGCGGGCGGTGCTGGAATATGCCGAGCCGATCAACGAGCGCGGCCTCGTCTTCATGGATACGCCCGGCTACGACCCGGTCTCGGCCACCGGGCAGGTCGCCGGCGGCGCCAACATATTGTGCTTCACCACCGGCCGCGGTTCGGCCTTCGGCTGCAAGCCGACGCCCTCGATCAAGCTTGCCTCCAACAGCTTCATCTTCGAGCAGATGCGCGAGGACATGGATATCAATTGCGGAGACATACTGGACGGCGTCTCGCTGGCCGAGAAGGGCGAGGAGATCTTTGCCGAGATCCTGCGCGTCGCTTCCGGCGGGCGCACCAGGTCGGAAGCGCTCGGCTATGGCGACAACGAGTTCGTGCCATGGAGCCTTGGCGCGACCATGTAGCGATCGCCGGCCTGCACAGGCCGGCCTTTATCCCGGAAGTAGCTCAAACGGAAAGAACCGCTCGACATGAACAGGATCGATCTTGACGGCCAGCACGCTGTGGTCACCGGTGGCGCCCAAGGCCTCGGCTTCGCGATGGCCAGGCGTTTCGTCGCTTCCGGCGCGACGGTCAGCTTGTGGGATCTCGATGAGGCCCGCCTCGAAACCGCCAAGAAGGAACTCGGCAACGCTGCCACGACAGAGATCGTGGACGTCGCCGATTGGACGTCGGTGGACGCGGCGCGCGCCAGGACCGAAGATCTGGCCGGCAAGATTTCCATTCTGGTCAATTCCGCCGGAATTGCCGGCCCTGCCGCCCCGCTCGACGTCTACGACATCGAGACGTGGAAGAAGGTCATCGACGTCAACGTAAACGGTACGTTCTACGTCAATCGCGCCGTGGTTCCCGGAATGAAGGAGCGCAATTACGGACGGATCGTCAACATCGCTTCGGTCGCCGGCAAGGAGGGCAACCCCAACGCCTCCGCCTATTCAGCCTCGAAGGCGGCGGTCATCGGCTTGACCAAGTCGCTCGGCAAGGAACTGGCGCAGTACGACATCGCCGTGAACTGCATCTCGCCGGCCACGGCACAGACGCGCATCCTCGAACAGCTGACGCCGGAGCACATCGAATATATGCGCTCGCGCATTCCGCGCGGCCGCCTGCTGGAGGTCGACGAAGCCGCGGCGATGGTCGCCTGGCTCGTCTCCAAGGAGAACAGTTTCACGACCGCCTCCACGTTCGACCTGTCGGGTGGGCGGACGACCTATTGAAGGGCAGTTGCCGTTCAGCCAGGCAACCGACCGAGGCCAGCCGCAAAGCGCGCCACCATCGCCACGCCGGTCTCGTTGGGCCGCATCGCCGGAGCCCGGTCGTGTATCGGGATGCCTGCGCGGGCGCCGAACAGCCGCTTGCCGTAGCAGATCAGGTTCTCGATGCCCTGCATGACGAAGACCGCTGCCGGCAGCATTCTTGCGTACTCGGCCTCGGCCGTCGCTTCGTCACCGATCCGAAACGCATTGTAGGCGCGCACGGCGAGGTCGATGCCATCAGGCGCCAGGATCATGCCGCGGCAACCGATGCGGAAATTGTCGATCAGTTCAAGGCCGCCGCGTCCGTTGAAAACGGGTATCCGGCCTTCGGTGCGTTCGATCAATCCGGCAATGTCGGTGACAGGGCCTTCGCCCTTGATCAGCCTTATGTTGGGATGAAGCGTGACAAGTTCGCGGATCTCGTCCGATGACAGGCCGCGCCCGAAAAACGCCGGCGCGTTCTGGATCGCCACCGGCAGGTCGGTTGCCTCGGCGACGCGGCCGAAGAACCTGGTGTATTCCAGCGCACCATAGGATCCGACCGGCGGCGGCTGCAGGATCACCCAATCCGCTCCCACGCTTTCAGCATGGCGAAGCTGTGCCACCTGCTCAGCCACCGAAGCGCCGAAGATGGTGAAGGCAAGCGGCACTTTTCCAGCCGTATCTTCCGCCGTCCAGTCCATGATCGTCCGGCGCTCGGCCTCGGTCAGCTTGGCGACTTCCGTCGTCAGGCCGAGCGCCGC
>NZ_RZPB01000068.1:0-14347 GCF_003998535.1 Mesorhizobium sp. M7A.F.Ca.AU.002.02.1.1
GTTCCATGATGTCTCGAGCGGAAAATCGGCGAGCGCCGGGTGGCCGTCCCGCAGCGCGCGACGCATTTCGGCGACACGGGGCGACTGGCCATGGAAACGCTGGTCGACGATGCCGCCGAAGCCAATAACGCCACCGCTGACGCCGACGGACAGCCGACCATCGCGCGTCGGAGACCAACCGCCAACGAAGACGCGGGAATCGATCATCAGCGGCGCCCGGCGGTAGCCGATCTTGTCGAGAAGGTCTGGAATGGGCTGTGACATGGCGTCGTCGCTGGAGATGTTGAAGATCGCAGGGGCCAGTTCCGGAATCGCGCCGGACCAGGCATTCATGGCAAGCACGACCTTGCCGCAGGATACAGTTCCTTTCGCCGTTTCCACCGTGAGCTTGCCCCGTCGTGAAAACCGCTTCATCGGCGACTTTTCATAGATCCGAACGCCGCGCTTTAGCGCTGCACGACGCAGGCCGCGCACCAGGAATCCGGGATGCACTGTTGCCGACGAAGCGTCGAACGCGCCGCCGAGGTGGCTCGTCGTGCCTGCCATCGCCGCGATCTCGTCGCGCGAAACGCGTCGCGCAGGCACGTAGCCATGCGCCGCCAGCTTGTTCAACGCGTCGTCCCAGGCGCCAAGCTGTGCTTCGCACGTCGCGCCCCAGATCCAGCCGATGCGATCGAACCAGGCGTCGATCGCCTCGACCTTGCAGAAAGCCTCGATGCCGCCGATCGCGGCTTCGGATGCCTTGATGATCGAAAGCGCGTCGGTTCCGTCGCGCAGGGCGACAAGCGCGCTGTATTTGGTCCATGCCGAAAGCACCATTCCGGAATTGCGGCCGCTCGGGCCACCACCACAAATGTCGCGCTCTAAAATGACAACATCGAAGCCTGGATTGTGCTCCTTGAGGCGGATGGCCGTCCACAATCCAAGATACCCGCCGCCGACGATGCAGATGTCGGCCTGCGTTGCCTCTTCGAGCGGAGGCGCAAGGTCTGGGTCCTCGGGCAGGACCTGCCGCAGCCAATGGCTTCGCCAAACAATGTCCTTTTCCGTCAGTTGCATCACGATGCGCCTCTGGCCGACAGGCGGCGCTCCACCAGCCTGACCCAAAGGCTGGCGCCAATCGGCAGGATTGCGTCGTTGAAGTCGTAGTTGGTGTCGTGAGCCGCAGCCTGATGCGCATCGTCGGCCTGGCCGAGCAAGAAATAGCAGCCCGGCCGCTGTTCCAACATGTAGCAGAAATCTTCCGAGCCCATCTCGGGAGGCGGATCGACGACGAGACGTTCCGGTCCCATCACCTCGTTCGCAATCGCGATCATCGCATCGGCTTGCGCCGGGGTGTTGATCGTCGGCGCGAAGGGCGTTTCATAGAGAATGTCGACGCTGGCGCCAAAAGCTTCAGCCTCGTTTTTCGCGATGCGGCGGATTGCCGTCTCCAGCGTCTTTTGAACCTGATGGTCGAAGGTGCGCACGGTGCCGGTCAGAAACGCCGTATCGGGGATGGTGTTGAAGGCTTCGCCTGCGCGCAGGCTGCCAACGGTGACGATTGCCGGAGCGTGCACATCGGTCAGGCGGCCGGGCAGGGCTTCGATTGCGAGCAGGATGCGCGCGGCGATGGGGAGTGGATTGATCGCCAGATGCGGTGTCGCCGCATGGCCGCCCCTGCCGTGGACGACGATCTCGAAGCGATCGGCCGCCGCGGCCACCGTTCCGCGGTGGACGGCGATCTCGCCGAGCGGCCGTTCGCAATTGTGCAGCGCGTAAACTTCATCGCAGGGGAAACGCTGGAAAAGGCCCTCATCCAGCATGGCAAGCGCCCCACCTCGACCCTCCTCGGCCGGCTGGAAGATGAAATGCACCGTGCCGGCGAAGTCGGGCGAGCGAACAAGTGCTGACGCTGCGCCGAGCAGCATTGTCGTGTGGCCGTCATGGCCGCAGCCATGCATCCTCCCGGGGACGCGGGACGCATGCGGCAGCGGCCGCGCCTCGGTCATCGGCAGGGCGTCCATATCGGCGCGAATGCTCAGGCTGCGACCAGCGCCGAGCCTGCCCCTGAGCGTGCCGACGACGCCTGTGCGGCCGACACCTTCGGTCGTCTCGATGCCCCACGAGCGCAGTTTGTCCGCCACGAAACGTGCCGTCTCGAACTCTTCGAAGCCGAGTTCTGGATTGGCATGCAGATGCCGCCGCCAGGCCGTCATCTCTGTCTCTAGTTGCTGCACCGAGGGTACCAGTCTCATGCCGATGCCTTTGCGCGAAGAGTTTGTGAGCGGCTCTGCAGGATGGCGATGACCACAAGCAGGATTGCCGAGAAAGCGATCAGCAGCACGGCGACGGCCGCGATGGCGGGACTGATGGACTCGCGCACCCCGGAGAATATCATGCGAGGCAAGGTTCGCTCTGCGCCCGTCGAGAGGAAACTTGCGACGACGACTTCGTCGAAAGAGATGATGAAGGCGATGATGGCCCCTGTAATGACGCCCGGCGCTATCAGCGGCAGCACTACCTTGAAGAATGTGCGCATGGTGCCGGCGCCGAGCGATGCCGCCGCGCGAACCAACGTCCGGTCGAAGGTCGAAAGGCTGGCGACGACAGTCGTCAGCATCACAGGCACGGCCATGGCCGTATGCACCAGAATGATCGATAGCTTGTTGCCAACGAGTCCCAGTGTGGCGAAGAATGAAAAGGCCGCGACGCCGACAATGACGACTGGCGTCACCAAGGGCGCGGCGATGATCGCATAGAGGATCCGTTTGCCGGCAAAATCGCCCCAGGCGAGCCCGATCGCCGCCGGTATGCCGAGCAGCAGCGCCAGAACCGTGGTGGACAGCGCGATGACGACCGAGTTCCACAGCGCGGTCGGCCAGCGCTGGTCGACCCACAGTTCGGCATACCAGCGCAGCGACCAGCCCGGCGTCGGAAACGCCAGCGAGTTGCTCGAGGTCAGCGACATGGGGATCACGATCAGCAGGGGCAGGATGATGAACGCCAGCAATGTCGCCGCATAGGCATACATCAGCCATTTCCGAAAGCGGTCGGCGCTCATGCGACATGCGCCTTGCGGCGGAAGAGGACGGACGCCGTCCAGAACAGGAATGCAAACAGGACGAGGATCATCAGCAGTTGCAACGAAAGCGCTGCACCCATGCCCCAGTTCAGTGTGCTGTTCGTGTAGAACGCTATGTAGCTGGAGATCATCTGGTCGGTCGGCCCGCCGACAAGCGTCGGGGTGATGTAGTAGCCGAGTGCGAAGACAAAAACGATCGCCCCGCCGGACAGGATTCCTGGCAGGATCAACGGCAACTGCACGCGGCGCCACGCTGTGAGCCACGGCGCGCCCAGTGACAGTGCCGCGCGCATATAGGTGGTCGGAACCCGCCGCATGACGGCGACGACGCAGAGCACCATCATGGGCAGCAGAACCTGAACCATTGCCACGTAGAGTGAAAAGCGTGTGTAAATGAGATTGAGCGGCTCGCTGACGATGCCGAGGCCAAGCAGCGTGGAATTCACGGGTCCGTTCTTCTGCAGCACGATGATCCAGATGACGGTGCGCACCAGCAGCGATGTCCAGAGCGGAAACAGGATCAGCGCGAACATGAGCTTCGACCAGGCCGGCGGCGCGCTGACAATTGCCTGCGCCAGCGGCACGGCGAGCACCGCGCAGATCACGGTCACCACGATGCTGATCCAGATCGTACGCAGCAGCGCGTCGACGAAGATGGCGCGATCGGCTGAAATGGCTTCGATCGAATTGTCCGCGCCTCGCTTCAGGTCAAGGCTCGCAAGCAGATAATAGTCCGTTCGCGCGCTTTGCTGACGCGCGATGACCTGCCAGAGATCGATATTTTTCCAGCCGGCCTGTTTGGAGAGCACCTCGTCGCGCACGGGACGCATAGTCAGCTTGCCGTCGGCCGCATCCTTTGCCGTCTTGATGACGAGGAAACGGCTGCCGACGACGCGCTGGTTCACGAGTTGCGCCAGTACGCCTTCCTTTCCGGCGCGCCGCGCGTCGGCCAGGTCCTCGACGAGTGCTGCAAAGACGGGTTCGCCAGGCAGGCCGCTATCTGCTTTCCAGCCTGCCAGAGCGGCAATTGTGTGCGGCAGGTTGTTCGAAAAATCCGAGTTGTCGACGGCCAGAGCGAGGAAGCGCGCCACCGGCCACAGAAACAGAATGACGACGAACAGGATAAGCGGGGCCGTCAACAGGGCGAGCATGCCGCCCCGTTGGCGCCGCTTTATAGCCGGCTTTGTCCCGACCAACATGCCTGGGTTACTTCGCGAGCCAAGCCTTGAAGCGTTCTTCCAGCGCTTCCTTGTGCTCGGTCCAGAAGTCGTTGTTATAGGCGGCGCCGTACTGGAGGTGCTCCGGCGACGTCGGCAGGTTGGCCTTCCAATCCGCGGGAATGAGGTCGGCGGCTTCCTTGCGGCCGGTGCCATAGGCATAGAGTTTCGAGAAGCCGGCCTGATTTTCAGGGATGGAGAACCACTTGAGGAGATCCAGCCCGCCCTGCTGGTGCGGTGCGCCCTTCACCACGGCCCAGTAGTCGGTGCCGTAGAAGAAGCCTGCGTCCCATGCGATGGCGTAGGGCTTTTTCTCGTTAATGGCTTCGTTGGTGATGCGTGCATTGAACGCGTCGCTGAGCGTCACTTCCCCGCTGTCGAGGTTCTGGATGCCCTGCGTCGTGGTGGACCACCAGACGACGTTCGGCTTGATCTTGTCGAGCATGGCGAAAGCCCGGTCGATACCTTCCGGCGTGGCCAGCACCTTGTACATGTCCTCGCGCTTAACGCCGTCGGCCATCAGCGCGTTTTCCAGCGTGAACTGCGCCTGCTGGTAGAGGCCACGCTTTCCCGGAAATTTCTCGACGTTCCAGAAATCCGCCCAGCTCTTCGGCGCGGCGTCGCCCTTGTAGACATTTGTGTTGTAGGCGAGGACCGTGGCCCAGGTATCGGACGCGACGCCGCATTCGTGCAGGGTGCCCGGCAAATAATTGGCCGCGTCGCCTGTGATTTCTGGCGTCAGCGGAATGAACAGGCCTTCGGCGCAGCCGACTTCCATGGCGGGCGCTTCGACCGAGACGACGTCATAGGTGATGTTGCCCGCCTGCACCTGGGCACGCACCTTGGCGACCTCGCCGCCCCACTCTTCCATGACGATCGGGACGCCCGTCTTTTCGGTGTACTTGTCCCAGACCCCATCCTTGTAGGCCTTGTCCCATGTACCACCCCAGCCGACTACCGTGACGGGGTCGGCCGCGGACGCGACCAAAGCCGAGGTCGCGAGGCAGATCGCGGCGGCAGATACGGCTTGCAGATAAGTCCTCATTGCAGTTCCCCTTTCTTATCGTTGTAGATTTGATCAAATTTCAAACGCAAAATTGATTGATTAGCAACAGGAATTTACGGTACGGTGTAAAAAAGTGAAAAAGCCAAAGGGATTTGATCGAATGCTGCAAGGCACTAGAGACGTGCGCGCCAATGTCAGTCTCGCTGCTGTTCTGGACGAGGCGCGACAGCGTTTCGCTGACGCAAACCCGAACAGCCGGGCGCGTCAGAACGAGGCCGCGGCATCGTTGCCGGGCGGCAATACGAGGGCTGTTCTATGGTATCGGCCATTCCCCGTATCGTTTGTTTCCGGTGAAGGCTGCAGGGTGACCGATCTGGACGGCCATACCTATGTCGACCTGGTCTCGGAATACAGTGCCGGTTTTTACGGCCACTCCGACAAGGCGATTTCGGCGGCCCTTGTGGACGTCATACAGGGTGGCATCATGTTGGGCGCACCCAACCGCTATGAGGCGCGCCTGGCTGCCGCGGTGGTCGACCGTTTTCCGGCCATCGAGCGCGTGCGCTTCTGCAACTCGGGCACCGAGGCGAACATCATGGCGATTTCGGCGGCTCGCGCCATCACGCAGCGCTCGAAGATCCTCGCCTTCCGCGAGGGCTATCATGGCGGCGTACTCACCTTCGCGCATGGCGGCTCACCGCTCAATTTGCCTTTCCCCTTTGTCTTCGCCGACTACAACGATAGTGCAGGCGCCGTGGCGCTCATCAAGGAACAGGGCGACGAACTTGCCGCGGTGATCGTCGAACCGATGATGGGCGGCGGCGGCTGCATCCCGGCGACGCGTGAGTTCCTGGAAGCGCTGCGCGCCGCGACGAAGGAGACCGGCGCGCTGCTGATCTTCGACGAGGTGATGACCTCGCGCCTCGACTACCGCGCGCTCCATGGCGCACATGAAATCTTTCCCGATTTCGTGACGCTCGGAAAGTACATCGGCGGCGGTGCGAGTTTTGGCGCATTCGGTGGACGCGCGGATCTCGTCGACCGCTTCGATCCTGCTTTGCCTGGTGCGTTTTCGCATGGCGGGACGTTCAACAACAATATTCTCAGCATGGCTGCTGGTTTGACCGGTCTGACGCAGGTGCTGACGCAAGAGGCGAGCCGCGCCATCAATTCGCGCGGCGATCGCTTGCGTGAAGCGATGAACGTCTCCCTTGAGCGGTATGGCGTCGAGGGCATCGTCATAGGGCGCGGGTCGTTGATGAACCTGCATTTCGTCAGGGGGCCGGTGGACACGCCGGCGCGGCTCGACGATGCCGATCCATCGGCGATTGCGCTTTGGCATATCGAGATGCTGTTGCGAGGGTACTACGTGACGCCGCGCGGCATGCTGGCGTTGTCACTGCCATTTGGCGACGCAGAACTCGACGGCTTCGCCGCCGCATTCGACGATTTCCTGTCGAGCAACCTCAAAATACTGCCGCGCCGGACAAACTGATGCTCGATCGCAAGGATGCCACTGCCGGCTCGGCCGCGCAAAAGACAGCTCATGTTCGTGTACATACGGGCTTGAAGGAGGCACTGATGAACGGTGACTTCCTGCCCGGCCAGAGACTGGTCGTACGACAGCTTGCCGAACAGTACCGGACCAGCGCCATGCCGGTGCGCGAGGCCTTGCGGCAACTCGTCAGCGACGAGGCGATGTTCGACCACCCAAATCGGGGCGTCATTGTCCCTGAGGCCACGGTGGCGCGTATTTCGGATCTGGTGCGTGTGCGCTGCAGCGTCGAAGGGACGGCGGCCGAGTGGGCCGCGACGACCATCACGCCCGAAGAACTCGATGAATTGGCGAAGCTGAACGGGCTGATGCGCGAATGCGTCGAGAGCAATGTCATGGCTAATTATCTCGGCCTGAACAGGCGCTTCCATTTCACGATGTACCATGCCGCGCGTTCACCTCTCATCCAGCAGATCATCGAGAAATTGTGGCTGCAGGCAGGACCGTTTCTGAACATCGTCCGCTCCGACGTGACCTACGGCCTGGGCCTGGACCATCACGACGAAATGCTCGCGGCGCTGCGTCGCGCCGATGGCGCGGCTGCGCGCAAGGCGCTGGTTGCCGATCTGCGCGAGGCCGCCGACATCATTCTTCGCGCCGCGGCGGCGGCTGAGGCTCAACCTGCGCGCAAACGCCCGGCTTCGGTACGCCGTGATCCGAAGGCGCAGGCGCGGTGATGGGCGGATCCCCGCATGGCCCGGTTCATGTCGAGTTTCGTGGCGTCAGCAAGCGCTACGGGCAGACCGTCCAGGCGGTGCGTCAGCTCGACCTGGAAATCATGCGCGGCGAATTCCTGACGCTGCTGGGGCCTTCGGGATCCGGCAAGACGACGGCGTTGATGATGCTTGCCGGATTCGAGGATACGACCGAGGGCGAAATCCTCATTGACGGTCAGCGCATCGACAACGTTCCCGCCAATCGTCGCGGCATCGGCATGGTGTTCCAGAACTACGCGCTTTTCCCGCACATGACGGTCGCCGAAAATCTGGCTTTCCCACTCGAGGTCCGCAAACTTGGCCGCGAGGAGGTGACGCAACGTGTCAGGAACGTTCTCGACATGGTCCAGTTGCCCGAATTCGGCAACCGGCGTCCGGCGCAGCTTTCGGGTGGGCAGCAACAACGCGTCGCGGTTGCCCGCGCCCTGATCTTCGAACCAAATCTTGTCCTGATGGACGAACCGCTCGGCGCCCTAGACAAGCAACTGCGCGAGCAGATGCAGTTCGAAATCAAGGAAATCCATGCCCGGCTTGGCGTCACGTTCGTTTATGTGACCCACGACCAGACCGAGGCGCTGACCATGTCCGACCGGATCGCGGTGTTCAGCGCCGGCCGCATCGAGCAGCTTTCGACACCACGCGAACTGTATGAGCGTCCGACGGGCAGCTTTGTGGCGAGCTTCATCGGCGAGAACAACCGCATGTCCGGCACCGTGCTTGCCGGCGGTGAAAATGGTGGCGTGGCCGTCCATCTCGACGATGGCGATCTGGTGTTGAACGCCATTTCCCCTGGCGCGACGCCCCCTACGGGCGCCAGGGTGACGCTGTCGATCAGGCCCGAGCGCATGTCCTTATTGCACGAAGGCTCCACCGCCCTCAACGTGATCGCGGCAACCGTCGTTCAGTCCGTCTATGTCGGCGATCACATCCGGCTCGTCGCTGTCACGGCGGGCGGCCTGAAATTCATTGTCAAGCTTGCCGCATCGTCGTCTCGGTCCGAACTCAATGCGGGCGAGGCGGTTCGATTGGGCTGTGGTCGTGAGGATTGCCTCGCTCTCGATAGATAACAACAAAAGGCAGACAAGGGAGAGTTCAACCATGAAGAAATCGCCGAAAGTCGTCATCACCTGTGCGGTCACCGGCTCGATCCACACGCCGACGATGAGCCCGTATCTGCCGATAACGCCGTCCGAGATCGTCGACGCCGCTGTCGGAGCAGCCGAAGCCGGGGCGTCGGTGATCCATCTGCATGCCCGCGATCCGGAGACCGGCAAGCCTACCCCTGATCCCAGGCTGTTTATGGATTTCCTGCCGCGCATCAAGCAGCAGACCGACGCCGTGATGAACATTTCCACCGGCGGCGGGCTGAAGATGACCCTCGAAGAGCGCCTTGAAGCGGCGCACGCTTCGAAGCCGGAACTCTGCTCGCTCAATATGGGATCTATGAATTTCGCCTTGCACCACATCGCGCCGAAATACACCGACTGGAAGTACGACTGGGAGAAGGGCTATCTGGAAGACACAAAGAAGGGCATCGTCTCCAACACGTTCGAGCAGATCGAGCGGATCATCGTCGAGGTCGGCCAGGCTTATGGCACGAAGTTCGAGTTCGAGTGCTACGATGTCAGTCACCTCTACACGCTTGCGCACTTTCTCGACCGCAAGCTGCTGAAGCCGCCGCTTTTCGTCCAGACGATCTTCGGGCTGCTGGGCGGTATCGGCGCCGACCCAGAAGACATGATGCACATGCGCAGGACGGCTGATCGGCTGTTCGGAGACGACTATCTCTGGTCGATCCTTGCCGCGGGCAAGCACCAGATAAATCTCTGCACGATGGGCGCGATCATGGGCGGCAATGTACGGGTCGGTTTGGAAGACAGCCTCTATGTCGGCAAGGGCACGCTCGCCAAGAGCAATGCCGAACAGGTGGCCAAGATAAAGCGCATTCTCAACGAGTTGTCGCTCGAAATCGCGACGCCCGACGAAGCCCGTCAACTGCTGGATCTCAAGGGCGCACATGAGGTCGGGTTTTGACGCCCCCCGGCATCGAAACCTATGTCGGCGTCGTGCATCCTTGGATGTGCGACGCGATGGGCCATCTCAACGTTCGTCATTATGTGGCGATGTTCGATGACGCCAGTTTCCAGTTGCTGGGCAGGATTGCCGATCCTCGTTTGACGCCGACCCTCGGCTGGGCGGATGTGAGGATGGAGATCGACTACGTGCATGAAACCGCGGTGGGAACTCTGGTCACCGTTCGCAGCGTTATAGAAAAGCTTGGGAAATCGTCGCTGACTTATCTGCATGAAATGCGCGGTACGCTGGACGGAGTCCTGCATGCGCGCATGCGCACCGTAACGGTGCGCTTCGATCTTCAAGCGCGGAGCAAGATCGAGATCGAAGGCGAGGCCCGGCAGGCGAGCGCGAAACTCCCGAGGGGTGAAGCCGGCAGCTTTGCGCCTCAAGTCGGTCGTTAAGACCAGCTTCGCCGTTTCCCGAAAGCCGACGTCATCGGACTACGCTGGCTTAAGATGACTGCGCCTCTAGACGGACGGCGGCGACAGGATGAAAAGCGCTTGCGCCTGCTTGGTGGCGGAACTGTTGCGGAAGGTGTGGAGGCGTCTTGGGTCGAAAGTCATGGCGTCGCCTTCGAGCAGGACGAACTCCTCGCCTTCGAGCAACACGGTCACGCTGCCCTCGACGACGAACACGAATTCCTCTTCCGAACGCCAGCTGTAGAGCTTGTCGCCGCCGGTGCCGCCCGGCGCCATGATCGACAGGATCGCCTGCGTCCGAACCGCGGATTTCGGGCTGAGCAGGAAGTCTAAAAGGTCGGTGCCGCCGAGCACCGCCGGAGTGCGCGCGTCAACGCGGACGACAGCCGTGTTGTCATGCTGGAACAGGCTGCCGATCGTAATTCCAAGAATGTCGCACAGGCGAACGAGCGTTGCCACCGAGGGCGAGGCCTTGTCGCGTTCGACTTCGCTGAGAAAACCCTTGCTGACTTCAACGCCATCCGCCACGGCCTGGAGGGTAAGGTCCAGTTCGCGCCGTCGATTGCGCAGGGCATCACCGATGCGGGCCGTGGACGGCCTCTGGGTGCCACTCGTCATGATTGCGCTCTCAGCATGTTCAATCCCATACCGTCAGCTCGGTCCGCCGTACAAGCCGGAATTTTATGTGTTCTGTATAGAACAACTTTGTTGACTTATACAGAATTCCCCACCAGCATCCAGATGAATTTCGAGGAGGCGGCGGTGCCATGAGGCGAGCCTTCCCCGCCAGCATACGGATGAAGGAGCGATGATGAGCCAAGACGATATTGCCGAAGCCAGGCGCAGTTCGCAGAGTTGGTACTGGTGGGGCATCGCGACGTTTTTCCGCTGCCCGGTAGCGGAGACTCCGGCCGATGTGGATATCGGCCTGGTCGGCGTGCCGCACAGCTCCGGAAACGGCTCGACGGAGCGCGACCAACATCTTGGCCCGCGCGCGGTCCGCAACGTGTCGGGCTACTATCGCCGCTCGCACGGGGTGCACGGCTTTTCGCCATGGGATGCCGCCAAGATCAGCGATCTTGGCGACGTTCCCCTGCCCGAGGCCATGAACAACGAGGCCTGTGTCCGCGACATCGAAGCCTTCTACGCCCGGCTCGACGCCGCCGGCACAAACCCGGTTTCCATCGGCGGCGATCACTCGATCACCGGGCCTATCATCAAGGCCATCGCCGGACCGGGCCGGCGCCTGTCGGGAGGCCAGCCCTGCTCGCTGATCCATTTCGACGCGCACACCGATTCCTACGACAACATGCCCCACTGGCTTGGCGCGAAGCGTTCGGCGGCGCACTGGGCGGCCTATACGGCAAAGGAAGGTGCGGTCGACCCGGAACGCAGCATCCAGATCGGCATGCGCGGTCATCCGGCGGCGGATATCCACACCGGCGGCGTTGGCGGCTCGAGTCGCGCTCTGGGCTATCGGGTTGTTACGATGGACGAGTTCGAACGCTTGGGCATAGAGCGCATGGTGGAGATGATCCGCGAGCGGGTTGGCGATCGCCCCGCCTACATCACCTTCGATCTCGACAGCCTCGACCCCTCCGTCGCTCCCGGGGTTTCGAACCTCGAGCCGGGCTTCGGCGGCCTGACCATCCGCGAGGCGACGCGCCTTCTGCAAGGATTGAAGGGGCTCAACATCATCGGTGGGGACGTCGTCTGCCTGATGCCGACCAAGGACAGCCCCAACCAGATCACGGCGCAGGTCGCCATGGTGATGATGTACGAACTGATCTGCCTGATCGCCGCAAAGAATGCCGAGACGCACTGACGCGTGGCCTTGGCCGCTACAGGAGCGCGCCGACGCCATCGGTGATGGCGTCGCGGCTCGCGGCTCCGGACTTTCGATGCCGGTTGCCGATGCGGTGGCGCCATTCTTTCGCTGTCTCCTGTTCTCTTAAATGAATTATGTTGACTATTGACGAACTTTCGGCAAGCGTTCCTTGAGGCCGCCAAGAGCCCAAACTAGAGGTGAACCATGAACCGCAAGATCCTTCTACTCATCGCCCTCGCGGCCGCCACGCCGGCGGCAGCACAGCCGCCGAGCTTCGCCGCCGACGGTAAACTGCAAGCCTGCGTCGATCCCACTTTCCCGCCGATGGAATTCATCAAGACGGCGGGCGAGGCTCCCGTTGGCGTCGACATCGACGTCATCAAGGCGCTGGCCGCGCACTGGAAGGTCGACGCCAGTATCACGACGATGGACTTCAGCGGCCTGCTTCCCGGCCTGGAATCGAAGCGCTGCGACATCGTCATCAGCGGCGCTTTGCTGAAACCCGAACGGCTGGAGAAGCTGAGCGGCGTGCCTTATCTGAAGACCGGCGTCGTCATGATCGGCAAGGCCGACGATGCGTCCGCCTACAAGAGCTATGAGGATTTCTCCGGCAAGACCATCTCCGTCCAGTCCGGCACTTCCTATATAGGCCTGCTGGACAAGGTGAACGAGGACCTGGCCAAGGCCGGCCGCGACAAGATCACCATGCAGACCTATCCCAAGCAGACCGATGCGATGCAACAGGTGGTGCTGGGTCGCGCGGTCGCGACGATCAGCCAGGACACCGAATTCGCCTACCGCGACTTGCAGCAGCCCGGTGAGTTGAAGATCGTCTACTCGGCCGGCGCGCAGGATCAGTACGCGGCCTATTTCCGCAAGGATGAGGCTGACGCGGCGGCGGTCGCCGCTACTGTCAAGGAGCTTGCCGCGAACGGCACCATGAAGACCATCGCCGAGACGTGGAAGCTTCCGATGTCGACCATCAGTGGCATCGGTCAGTAACGGCGCGATCGGCAGGGTTCCGTGAGCTTTGACTTTGGCTTGTTCTGGTCGACACTTTTTTCCGGGACGTTCTTCAGGGCGGCGCTGGTAGCGCTCGCCCTGACAATACTCGCGCATGCGGCGGCGATCCTCCTGTCGCTGCCGCTTGCCTTGGCGCTCAACGGGCAAAACAAGGTGCTGCGCTGGGGAGCGACGGCCTATATCGCTGTTTTCCGCGCACTGCCGGCGCTTCTGCTGCTGCTGTTCGTCTGGAACGGCCTGCCGCAAATATGGCCGATCTTCCGCGAGACCTGGTTTTCGCCCTTCATCGCGGCCCTCCTGGCGCTGACGCTGAACGAGGCCGCCTATCAGGTCGAGATCAACAGGGCGGCGCTCAGCGCCGTCGAAGAAGGGCAGTTTCAGGCCGGCGCCGCACTTGGCCTGCGCAAGCCGCAAGTGTTCTTCCTGATCGTCGTGCCGCAGGCGCTGCGCATCGCCCTGCCGCCGACCGTCAACGAGTTCATCACGCTGCTCAAGACCACGTCGCTGGCCTCGGTGATCTCATTGACGGAACTGATGGCGGTCACCCAGCAAAGCGTCGCCTCAACGTTCCGCTATGCCGAGTTCTACGCCGTCACCTCCCTCTACTACCTGGCGATGGTCTATGTACTGATGATCCTGCAGAAGCGGATCGAACGGCGCTTCGCCTGGGCCAAGCCCCACGCGGCCGGAAACGATACCGACAAAGTGCCCCATCACGCATGACGGGCACAAAACGGTGGGCCGCAGCGTGCGGCACGCCATTGACATCCATCGACGCGACGGCATGACGCTGCTCCGAAAGGGCGCCAGATGCCTGAGCCGCGCAGCAATTCAGGGGGACGCGTAATGTCAGGGGCTAGTTCAGAACAGATGCCGGAACAGGCTGATGTCGTCATCGTCGGCGGCGGCATTGCCGGATGTTCGGTCGCCTATCACCTCACCAAGCTTGGCATCACCGACGTCGTACTGTGCGAGCGCAAGCAGCTGACATGCGGCACGACATGGCATGCCGCCGGCCTGGTGACGCAGTTGCGGGCGACGCGACAGATGACGGAGCTGGCGAAATACACCGGCGAGCTGTTCGGCCGCCTCGAAGCCGAAACCGGACAGGCCACCGGCTTCATGCAGCGCGGCTCGCTGCGTGTCGCCAACACCGAGGCGCGCTTCGAGGAGCTGGCACGCGGCGCCTGGATGGGGCGCAATTTCGGCCTGCCGGTCGACATGGTCACGCCCGGCGAGATCAAGGAACGCTGGAGCCCGGTCAACATCGACGGCATCGTCGGCGGCTTCTGGTTCCCCAATGATGGACAGGTCAACCCCACCGACGTCACCATGGCCTATGTCAAGGGCGCGCGCACCGGTGGCGCCTGCATTCTCGAAAACACGCCGGTCACGAAAATCCTGGTCGAGAACGGCCGCGTTTGCGGCGTGGTCACCGACAAG
>NZ_RZPB01000690.1:0-3212 GCF_003998535.1 Mesorhizobium sp. M7A.F.Ca.AU.002.02.1.1
CCGGCGGCGATCGTCTCGCGAAAGATATCTTCGGTGATGCCGAAGCCGCCGGCGGCGTTCTCACCGTTGACGATGACGAAATCGAGTTTGAAGTCGGAGATCAAGCCGGGCAGTTGTTCCCACACCGCCGTCCGTCCCGTCTTTCCAACCATGTCACCGAGGAAGAGAAGTCTCATATGATCCCGCACCGAAGGTCAGCGAAGCAAAAGCTGCATGACGTCTGTGAAAGATCATGCGTCCTTTTATCTACAATTTTGACGCGAAGCGGCGCAACCCGCTCTCGGTCAGTATTTCCGGAATGACGACGTCATGTTCCTCATCCGGCACCATTGCCACCTCCTGGCAGTCGAAGGCGATGCCGACCAGCCGCGGCGGCTGTCCCTTGTCGATCAGCTTGGCGATGGCGCGGTCGTAATAGCCGGCACCATAGCCGATGCGATGGCCGCGCGCATCGAAGGCGGCGAGCGGCACCAGCATCACCGAGGGGTCGAGCACTTCTGCTTCTTCATGCGGGCCGACCGTGCCGAAACCCATCTCGACCATCGGCGCGCCGCGCACCAGTTCGCGAAAGACGATCGTGGTTTTGTCGAGAATGGCCGGCAGGCAAAGCCGCGCGCCCCTTTCGCGCAAGGCAAACATCAGCGGCCTGACGTCGACTTCCGAGCGCATCGGCCAGAAGCCGGAAACGATCTGGCCCGGCTCAATGTGGAGGTGATCGCGTGCCGTCTCTGCCATTTCAAGCGCGACCTCCACCCGCCAGAATTCGTCGAGCGCATCGCGGCGTCCGAGGGCCTCGCGGCGAAGCTGCTTTTTGAGGTCTTTGAGAGAGGTCATGCAGTCAGGGTAGAAAAGGTCAGATCTGGATGGAGTGTTGGGAGCGACGTTTTCCACCGCAATCATCCACCGAAATGCGGGACGCGTGGCAATAAGTGACGATCCACACAACCGGTGGAGAGAGCGATCCCGGGAACCTACAAAGTAGGTGGGCGCCGTGTGAGAAAACCCACGGGTCTTCCCAGGGACAGCTCCCTAAGGATCGTTAAGGCCCCGGGGAAAATGTTCTCCTGCCGGGAAGCACAGACCGTCCCGCCCAATATAGGCTGCCGGCCGGCTAAGCGCCAGTGAGACGGGCACTCTTTCCGTGTTGGTTCAGGCCCTCGCGCCGCCAACACCTCACCCTTGCACAGGCACGGCCTCGTCCTTACGGTCGCGATGACCAACCGAGGAGCAAGAATGCGTTTCGAAGGCACGGCGGCCTATGTCGCCGACAAGGATCTGATGGTGGCCGTCAATGCGGCGATCGCGCTGGAGCGGCCCTTGCTGGTCAAGGGCGAGCCCGGCACCGGCAAGACGGAACTGGCCCGCCAGGTGGCGGCTGCACTCGGCCTCGACCTCATCGAATGGCACGTCAAGTCGACGACGCGGGCGCAGCAGGGCCTGTACGAATATGATGCCGTCTCGCGGCTGCGCGACAGCAAGTTGGGCGACGAGCGCTTCAACGACATCAGGAACTACATCAAGCGCGGCAAACTCTGGGAGGCTTTCGCCGCCGGCAAGAAGGTCGTGCTCTTGATCGACGAGATCGACAAGGCCGACATCGAATTCCCAAACGATCTCCTGCAGGAACTCGATCGGATGGAGTTCTTCGTCTACGAGACCGGCGAAACCATCCGCGCCGCCGTCAGGCCGATCGTCATCATCACCTCCAACGACGAGAAGGAGTTGCCGGACGCGTTCCTGCGCCGCTGCTTCTTCCATTACATCCGCTTTCCCGACGTCGACACGCTGCACAGAATCGTCGACGTCCACTATCCCGGCATCAAGCAGAACCTGGTTCGGGCAGCCCTCACCCAGTTCTACGAGATCCGCGAAGTGCCGGGGCTGAAGAAAAAACCGTCGACCTCCGAGGCGCTCGACTGGATCCGCCTGCTGGTCGCCGACGATATCGCGCCCGAGGATCTGCGCGCCGACCCGAAGAACGCGTTGCCCAAGCTGCATGGCGCATTGCTGAAGAACGAACAGGATGTCCATCTGTTCGAGCGGCTTGCCTTCATGGCGCGCAGGCAAGGGTGAGGCGCCGGGCACTTGCTACGATCGAGCTTCGCTTGCGCCCTGAGCACGATGACGGTCCCTTGCCTCTTGCGGCGCGACGTTTCTGGGGCCGAAGACGACGAAGCTGATGACGGCAAGGGCAAGAACGCCGATCCCGCTATAGAGCATGACCCAGCCAAAACCGTTGACCAAGGCGGCATGCGCAAGCGCGCCGGACGGGTCGAGGGTCGCCAGCCTGGGCGAATATTGGGAGAGGCCATCGAGATTTCCGGTGGCGATCTTTTCCGCCAACGCGCGCAATTCGTCCGGGTCAAGGGCCGTGCCCAATGCGGTTTTGAGATAGGAAGCAATTCCCTGCGTCAACAGCAGGCCCAGCACCGCGATGTTGATGGCGAGCGTGATCAGCCGCGCGCTGATATCGATGCCCGAAGCCATGCCGGCGCGATCCGGCGACACCGAACCCGTCGTGGTGTTGGTGGTCGGTGAGTTGGTGAGGCCGATACCGATACCGGCGATCAGCGTACCGGGCAGCATGGTCAGCCAGCTGGCTCCCTCAAGGCTCGAACCTATCCTCATGGCGATAAAGCCGACCCCCAATGTCAGCAACCCGAGCGGGATCGCCACCCGCGCCTGATAGCGGGCGCGCAGGCGCTCGGCGGTCGAGGACATCAGCATCAAGGGAAGCGTGTAGACGAGCAGCAGCAGGCCGGTCGTGGTGCTGTCGTAGCCGAGCACACCCGAAAAATAGATCGGCAGATACATGATGAACGGCCAATAGCTGAAATTCATGCCGATGCCGCCCATGATCGCTCCCGAAAATTGACGGATCCGGAACACCGAGAAATCGAACATCGGATAGGGGCTGATCTTCTCGGCAACGAGGAACGCGGCGAAGGCCAGCACGGCAGCACTTGCCACGCCGATGCGGGCACCAGAGCCGAGATCGGCCCCTTGCGTGATCAGATAGGAGAAGCCGAACACCGCGAACGAGAGCGTCAGGATACCGGCACGGTCAAGCTTCTGGGCATTGTGGTCGCGTGATTCGGTGACACCGGCACCGATGAAGACCAGCGCAAGGATGGCAAGCGGCACATGGATGAGGAACACCCACTGCCAGCTCGAGAACGCGACGATCAATCCACCGATGGCGGGACCAAAGC
>NZ_RZPB01000691.1:0-3212 GCF_003998535.1 Mesorhizobium sp. M7A.F.Ca.AU.002.02.1.1
GGTACGCATTGGTTTCATTGCACAAAGTCCTCCTGCCTGTAGCCCTGAATATAGAGCAGCGCGGTCAGGTCGCCATGATCGATGCGGACCTTGGCCTGTGCCGCCACCGTCGGCTTAGCGTGAAGCGCGACACCGGTACCGGCAAGGCGGATCATGTCGAGATCATTGGCGCCGTCACCGACGGCAATGGCGTCGGCGGGCGTCAGGCCGAGGCGCGCTGAAATTTCGATCAGCGCGTCGGCCTTGGCGGCGCGGCCGAGGATCGGTTCGCCGACCAGGCCGGTGAAGCGCCCGTCCTGCTCGAGCAGGCGATTGGCGCGGTTCTCCTGGAAGCCGAGCATTGCGGCGATTCGCGTCGTGAACACCTCGAACCCGCCAGACACGAGTGCCGTCCAGGCACCGTTGGCGCGCATGGTCCGGACCAGAACACGGCCGCCCGAGGCCAGCGTCAGGCGATTGGCGACGATGCGATCGACCACGGTGGCGTCGAGGCCCTTCAGCAACGCCACCCGCTCGCGCAAAGCCGGTTCGAAGGCGATCTCGCCATTCATGGATCGCGCGGTAATCGTGGCAACATGATCCTTGACGCCGATCTCGTCGGCCAGCTCGTCGATGCATTCCTGGTCGATCATGGTCGAATCCATGTCGGCGATCAGGATTTTCTTGCGGCGGGTTTCTGCTTCTTGGACGATCACGTCGACCGACTCGCTGGCGAGTGCCGTGCGCAAGACGGCACTCGTAGCGGCCGCGTCGGCTGCCTCAGGCAGGACGAGATCGCAGGCGATACCTTCGGCCAGCCAGACAACAGCGCTTGCGCCGACCGACCGTGAGGCCATATTCGCAAGCGACAGCGACAAAGCGCGCTCAATGGGACGGGAAACAAGCGTGGCGATGAGCGGCATGGAACATTCCGGCGGGCAGGCGGGCAAGGGCCGCGTGAAGAACGCGATCCTGATAGCCGGGCCGACCGCCAGCGGCAAGTCGGCGCTTGCGCTCGATCTGGCCGAGCGCAGGGGTGGCGTGATCGTCAATACGGATTCCATGCAGGGCTATTCGGTGCTCGACGTGCTGACCGCCCGGCCGGAGGCGGCCGACCTCGCCCGCGCACCGCATTTCCTCTACGGCCATGTCCATCCGGCGACACCCTATTCCACCGGCGCCTGGCTGCGCGACGTGATGAAACTGATCGACGACGGCACATTCTCCGAACGGACAGCGATTTTTGTCGGCGGCACCGGGCTCTATTTTCGCGCATTAGCCGAGGGCATTTCGGAAATGCCCGACATTCCGCAACGGGTCCGCGACCGTTGGCGCTATGAATTGAAGGAGCAGGGCGCCGTCAAGCTGCACAGCCTGCTGCTGCGCGAGGATTCGGCGGCCGCCATGATGCTCAAGCCAACCGACAGCCAGCGCATCGTGCGGGCATTGGAGGTTCTCGATGCGTCTGGCCGTTCGATCCTGGAATGGCAGGCAGAGCGCGGCCAGCCGCTCATCGACAGGCAAAGCGCGCGTTTCCTGGTGATCGAGCCGGATCGGGCGGCGTTGGTCGGACGCATCGACAAACGCTTCGACCAAATGCTGGACAAGGGCGCGCTGGACGAGGTCAAGCGGCTTGCGGCACTTGGCCTCGATCCCGAATTGCCGGCGATGAAAGCGATCGGCGTTCGCGAACTGCAGGCGGCGATGGCCGGAGGGATTGGCTTTCCCGAGGCAATCGAACGCGCCAAGATCGCGACCAGGCAATATTCCAAGCGGCAAACCACCTGGTTCAGGCATCAATTGGGGCCGGAATGGCTGAGGTTGCACCCCGGTGATGATCTGGAAACCACGATCTCAGCGCTTGCTTCCGATGCAACCTGAAAAGTTTACCTGCAAGGAAAGGTTCCCGTTGTGGTTGTCCAAATTAACCCTCCGTAAGCCCGCCCATGCCATAAGGTCGATGGGCACTTTTCCAACGGGGAGCAGATGCGTTTCCACAAGGCGGAATCAGCGTTTTTCGTCTTTATATTCGTGATCCTGGCCGCCGGCCTGGTGACGCTGCATGCTTATGGACTTCTGCAGTCCTTCGCCGACGAGTTGCATACGGCTTCGGGTCTGGACAAGGTCATCTATCTCAACAAGCTCTTGTTCGCGACCGGCGTGCTCCTGGCCACCGCGCTGTTCTTCGGCATTTTCTTCATCTATCCGCTGATTCGAAAACAGGCGACGGAGGAGGGCAAGCTGCGCGCCATGACGGTCTCGCTCAGCGCGCGGTCGGAAACACTCGAGCATGCGGCGCTGACCGACGGCCTGACCGGCATGCAGAACCGGCGCTATTTCGATGATGCGCTGAAGGAGTATCTCGAGGAGTTCCGGCGCATCGAAAAGCCTGTCGGGCTGATGATCCTCGATCTCGACCATTTCAAGCAGGTCAACGACACCCATGGCCATGACGTCGGCGACGAAGTGCTCAAGGCCGTCGCAAGCTGTCTCAAGGATATGACGCGCTACCACGATGTGGTGGCGCGATTGGGCGGCGAGGAGTTCGCCGTGGTCACGCCCAACATGGACGCCGAGCTTCTGGGCAAGTTTGCCGAGCGCATCCGCAAGGCGATCGCCAACATGTCGGTGCTGTCGGGCAATGTCCGCCTCAAGATCACCACCAGCGTCGGGCTAGCCGTCTGGGACCGCAAGGAAACAGCGGAAGAGTTCTATCGCCGCGCCGACCGCCAGCTTTACGAGGCGAAGAGGCAAGGCCGCAACCGCGTCTGCGCCTAAAATCCCGTCCCTGAATTCGTGAGGCTGGCCGTCTGGCGCCGTTTTCTGCGCTTCCGATGCTCACGGACTCAAATGTCCGCTCCGCTTCGGTTCTCGAAAACAGCACCACCCGACTCAGCCTGACGAATTCCCTGACGGGATTTACCCAAGCGGTCCAGGCAGGGCGCGAGCTTAGCGCGGCTTCTCAATCGGCCGGCAGAACAGCCGGGTCGCAAGCTCAATCGTTTTGCGGGCGCAGGCCGAAGGTTGCGGGCTTGAGGCCGTAGCGCATGTCGAAATCGTCGTCCGATGGCGGGCGTGCGGCGGGTGGCTTGCGGTAGTCGGGGTCGCCGGCCTGGCGGCCTGAATCCACGACCTCGGCGAAGGCCATCGCCTGCTGCGTCGATTTCGGCACGTTGCGCAATCGTTCCACGATCGCCACCAGATCGACATCGTCGCCCGGCTTCGACGTGGCC
>NZ_RZPB01000692.1:0-3201 GCF_003998535.1 Mesorhizobium sp. M7A.F.Ca.AU.002.02.1.1
AAGAGAGAAAAAGATGGTAGAAGAGAGAAGAAAGGTTGAGATGAGGGCGAGGAATGAAAGGGGGGAAGGAAAACACCGGAAGAAAAATCATCTGGGGGAGGCCGAAGAGAGCCAATGCCGGAGGGGGGATGACCGGCGTCGTCGCCACGCCGCCCATGGCGCCGAGCGAGGTGATGGTGATGGTCGAGCCGGACAGCTCGTCGCGTGTTGCCGTGCCGGACTTGGCCGCCTCGGCCAGCCTGATGACCTCGGCGCCGCAATCCCAGATGTCGCGCGCCTCGGCGTGCTTGACCACCGGAACCACCAGCCCCGACGGCGTCTGTGCGGCGATGCCGATATGGATGCCGCCATGCTGATGGACGATGCCGGCCTCGTCGTCGAACAGGGAATTGAGATTGGGCTGGTCCGCGATCGCCTTGACCATCGCCCGCATCAGGAACGGCAGCAGCGTCAGTTTCGGCCGCTCCACGCCAGGACGCTTCTCCTTGTTGAGCGCCGCGCGCAATTCCTCCAGTGCGGTGACGTCGATCTCCTCGACATAGGTGATGTGCGGAATGCGCGATTTGGACAGCGACATCTTCTCGGCGATCTTGCGCCGCAAGCCGACCACCTTGATATCCTGCACAGCGTCGTTGCGGGCGAGGCCGGATGCCTTTGCGACCTGCGGCCCGCGGGCCAGGAACGCTTCGATGTCCTCATGGCCGATGCGACCGGCCGGACCGGATCCGGCAACCTGCCTGAGATCGATGCCGGCTTCTTTTGCCCGCAGACGAACGGCCGGCGACGCCAGCGGTCTTTCGCCTTGAAGCCGCGGCGCGCCGGAGACGGAAGGCTGCGCCGTGCTTTTCTGTGAGGCTGCCGGTTTCGCCTTGGGCTCGTCGCTCTTTGGGGATGTCTTCACGACCGGCGCAGCAGCCTCGGGCTTCGGCGTCGGAAGTTTTGCCGGAGGCTCAGCGGACACCGCTTCCGCTTCGGCGCCTTGCGGCTTGGCGTTGCCCTCGCCCGCCACCTTCAGCCGCACGATGGGCGAGCCGATGGCCACCGTGTCGCCGATCTCGGCGCCCAGCCACAGGATCTCGCCATCAACCGGCGAGGGGATTTCAACCGTCGCCTTGTCGGTCATGACTGCGGCGAGCACAGTGTCCTCGCGGACGATATCGCCGACCTTGACGTGCCATTCGACCAGCTCGGCCTCGGCGACGCCTTCGCCGACATCGGGCAGCTTGATGATGTGTTCGCCCATCTCAGGCTCCCATGGTTTCAAGCAAGGCACGGCCAACGCGGGCGGGACCGGGAAAATAATCCCACTCCTGCGCATGCGGATAGGGCGTGTCCCAGCCGGCAACGCGAGCAACCGGCGCTTCGAGGTGATAGAAACAGTTTTCCTGCACCAGCGCCGACAGCTCGGCGCCGAAGCCCGAGGTCAGCGTCGCCTCATGCACGATGACGCAGCGCCCGGTCTTTTTCACCGAGGCGACGATCGTATCGAGATCAAGCGGCAGCAGGGTCCTGAGGTCGATGATCTCGGCATCGATGCCGGTTTCTTCGACAGCCGCCTGCGCGACATAGACCATGGTGCCGTAGGCGAGCACGGTGAGGGCCGAGCCTGCCCTGCGGATCGCCGCCTTGCCGAGCGGCACCGTGTAGTGGCCGTCGGCCACCTCGCCCAGCTCATGCTTCGACCAGGGCGTCACCGGCCGGTCGTGATGACCATCGAACGGACCGTTGTAGAGCCGCTTCGGCTCGAGGAAGATCACCGGATCCGGATCCTCGATCGCCGCGATCAAAAGCCCCTTGGCGTCGTGCGGGTTGGACGGCACCACCGTCTTCAGCCCCGACACATGGGTGAACAGCGCCTCAGGGCTCTGGCTGTGCGTCTGGCCGCCAAAAATGCCGCCGCCGGTCGGCATGCGCACCACGATCGGGCAGGTGAAATCGCCGTTGGAGCGGTAGCGCAGCCGTGCCGCTTCCTGGGTCAGCTGGTCGTAGGCCGGGTACATGTAGTCGGCAAACTGAATTTCCACGCACGGCTTCAAGCCATAGGCGGCCATGCCTATGGCCGAGCCGACAATGCCGGATTCGTTGATCGGCGCATCGAAGCAGCGGCTCTTGCCGTATTTGGCCTGCAAGCCCTGCGTGCAGCGGAAGACGCCGCCGAAGAAGCCGACGTCCTCGCCGAACACGACGACTTTCTCGTCGCGCCCCATCGACACATCCATGGCATCGCGAATGGCCTCGATCATGGTCCGTCTCGGCATGGCTCAGACTCCCGCCTGCTGGCGCTGGCGCCTGAGATGCGGCGGCATCTCGGCATAGAGCCCCTCGAACATGTCGCGCGTCGACGGCTTGCCGCCGGCATGCAGCGTGCCGTGGCTTTCCGCTTCCTTCTGCGCCGCGATAACCGTGTCGAGGATTTCCGCCTCGGCCTGCGCGTGCCGCTCGTCCGACCAGACGCCGAGCGCGATGAGATGGTTCTTCAGCCGCACGATCGGGTCGCCGAGCGGCCAGGCGTCGGATTCGGTCTTCGGCCGGTAGGCGGACGGGTCGTCCGAGCTCGAATGTGCGCCGGCACGGTAGGTGACATATTCGACCAGCGTCGGCCCGAGATTGCTGCGCGCCCGCTCCGCCGCCCATTTGGCGACCGCATGCACCGCGAGATAGTCGTTGCCGTCGACGCGCAGTGACGGGATGCCGAAGCCGAGGCCCCTCGCCGCTAACGTGCCCGAACCGCCGCGCGCGATGCCTTGAAAGGTCGAGATCGCCCACTGGTTGTTGACGACATTGAGCACGACCGGCGCCTTGTAGGTGGAGGCGAACACCAGCGCCGAATGGAAATCGGACTCGGCCGTCGAGCCGTCGCCGATCCACGCGGCTGCGATGCGTGAATCGTTCGATATCGCCGAGGCCATCGCCCAGCCGACCGCCTGGATGTACTGCGTCGCCAGATTGCCGGAGATCGAGAAGAAGCCGTGCTCCTTCGAAGAATACATGACCGGCAATTGCCGGCCCTTCAGCGGGTCGGCTTCGTTGGAATAGATCTGGTTCATCATCGTGACCATCGGGTAGCCATCGGCAATCAGCAGCCCTGCCTGGCGATAGGTCGGAAAGTTCATGTCGCCCGGCGCCAGTGCCTTGCGGAAGGCGCAAGCCACAGCCTCTTCGCCCAGATGCTGCATGTAGAACGAGGTCTTGCCCTGCCGC
>NZ_RZPB01000693.1:0-3200 GCF_003998535.1 Mesorhizobium sp. M7A.F.Ca.AU.002.02.1.1
GGCCTCATTCATGCGGGCTTCGAGCAGCCGCCCATCGTCATCATCGCGGTCATCATTGTGCGCAACGACGGTTTCGAGCGCTTTTTGCGCCTTCCTCCCCTGCCAGAAACGCAGCCCGTGAACAAGCGCCAGCGTCGCCACGATTACACCGATGATCGTTGCACGCAGCCAGGCAGGCCCGAGCGGCCGGCTATCGGCAAAGCGGATCAAGGGGCCGGCAAACCATATGGCCGTCGCGAAGCCGATCAGCGCGGTCATGCTGAATATCCGCAGCAGCCAACGCGTCATGGATGCTTCCAGCAGGTCGTCACAATGTCTCCTCCCTGGGGATCATCACATCGACACGGCGGTTCCTGGCGCGGCCTTCCGGCGTCGCGTTTTCGGCGATCGGTTCGTCCTCGCCCTTGCCGTCCACCGTCAGTCGCGAGGGATCGCTGAATTTCGCGGCCATCAGCGCTTCGACGGCTTTGGCCCGGGCCAGCGAAAGGTCGAAGTTGGATTTGAAGGCGCTCGACCGACGCGGTTTGACATTATCCGTGTGGCCGACGATCCGGATCGGTCCAGGCTCGTGCTCAAGAGCCGCGGCGATGTCGGCGGCGATGGGCTGAAATTCCGGCTTCGTCTCGGCCCTGCCGGACTGGAACAGCAGCAGATTGTTGATTTCCACGACGATGAAGTCGCCCTTGGTGCCAATGGCCAGTCCGCCGCCTTCGACGTCCTTGGCCAGCGCCGCACGAATACGATCGATCTGAGCGTTGGCCGCCGGTGGGGCGACTTTGGCTGGCTCGACCAGCGGCGCCACGCTGGCGCGCTCGATAGCGACGGGTATTGATGGGTTGAGTGCCAGCAATTCACCTGCGGCGGCGTCGCCTTCATTGGAGATGAAGACCCGCAATGCGAAGAACGCTGCCGCCAGCAGCGCCGACGCTGACGCGGCAACCACCCAAAGCGGCAGGCGGGCCGAGGACTGCGCCATCGTCTCGGCCAAGCCCTGCCAGCGCGGCGAGATGTCTTCACCCGCACGCGTCCTGAAGTAGCGAAGCGTCTCGTAGACGTCGCGTCGAACGCGCTCGAGATTGTTGTCTTCGCGCCTCACGCCGCGATACTGGCCCTCGAACCCCAGCGACAGACAGACATGCATCAGTTCGAGCAGATCGTAATGTGTCTCGGGATGGGCCAGGATCTTGTTCAGTGCTTCGTAGAAGCCTGTGCCGGAGGACTGGGTATGAAAGAACTGCCACGACATGCTGCGTTGCGACCAGTCGTCTTTCCCAGGCCAAGGCAGGTTGCCGATGAGATCGTCGGCTGTTTCGCACAGAACATAACGCGCAATCCGCGCATCCTCTTCGGCAACGTCCGATTTCTCCACCGTCCGGTCGAATTTTTCGATGGCCTCAGCGACATGTTGCGCCAGTGGCTCCGCCTGTCTTTCGACAGGCATCAGCCTGAGTTGCCCAAACAGCATCAGCAAAGGAGCGGCCGCAGCGAGAATAGTGTTTGCCGCGCAGTATCTGACCACCTCGGCGGCGCCGAGCAGCATGCGCTGCTCGATGGGCGGCGTTGATGCGGCGGCCGAAGAGCTGGTACCTGCTGGGGCACCCAGGGCCGGGCCTTGATAGATGACGGTTCCTGATACCCAGCCCGGTGGCCGCACGACGCCAGGATCGAACACGGTTGAATCCTCGATCCTGGAGGTGTCCGCGATGGATTGCTCCGGAACCGGCGGCGGTTTTTGCGTGCGCCGTGGATTTGCGCGAATGACGGTCTTGCCCGCCGGACCGAAGGGGTCGTCCTTCGAGCTCATCGCCGATCACCCGTGCAGGCGGGATACCCGCGATTGGGCGAGACAGGCGCAAGACGGTTTCTGGTCGGGTAAAGGGACCGCAACCCCGGTCGGCCGCGGCAGTGTCCGCAGAAGGATTGGCCAGAAAATCCTGTCCCGCCGTAGCATGACATTGCCGCAGACCCCCAGGTCAATGAGTCTTACCCGCTTGGCGAACTGTCGTACGCGATTGTAATCTCAGAAATTGTTTATTGGAACCGGATGCCGGGCGTCGGAGGACTTTTCTGACTGGCCTGCCAGGCGTTTCCTGGATCGCCTATTTTTGCTTGTCGGCTTTGGCGTAGGCCTCGCTGAAATACGCCAGGTAGATGTCCAGCATGCCGTTTTCATGTGCCTCCTCCATGGTCCGCCATGTCGCGACATAGGCGTCCCAGGCCTGCCCCTTCTTCGATGTGAACGACGTAGGCGGGAGTTTCCTGCCGATCGCCTCGGGCGACAGGTCGTCAAGCAGTCGGGAGAGCGCAGCTTGCATGGCGGCATAGGTGGCGAATTCGTGCGTCTTCAGATCGCGGAATGCGTCCTCGATACTGCGCCTGGCATCAAGATAGCCGGCCCTGCGACGGGCGAACATGATTTCGAGGATGTCGTCGGTTCCTGGAACGAACTTCAGCGGATTGTTGTCGGCGGCGCTGATCATCGTTCGTTGTGTGCTCTTGGCCAGCATTTTCGCGGCCGCACGTGCTTTCAGCAGCAACGTCAGTTCCTCGACCACCACCCGCAGGACCGCGCCGATTTCGGCGGCAACTTCATGCGGGTCGCGTAATTGAAGCAATTCCGGCGAAATGCCGGCTCCGATCGCGATCTCCCGCAAGACCTCGTCTCTGGTCGAAGGCAGGGGTGGGGAGTGCGGCGGAATGCGCTGCCCGGGCCGTTGCTGCGCGGGATCGAAGAAAGGTGCATCTTTGAATTCCAGCGGTCGGCCTGTCGCGGGCGGCATGTCTCGCTGCTCGGATTTGTAGCTGCGGTAGCCCGCCGTGGCGCGCTCTTCGTCGATCGATACCAAGATGACATAACGGCCGATCAGTATCCGGTCGCCATGGCCAAGCCGGTGTGGCCCGGTCATGCGCTGGCTCGATCCGTTGATGAAAGTCCCATTGCGCGAGATGTCGTGCAGCCAGAACGCGCCCGCCTCGTAGCGAACCTCGCAGTGGCGGCCCGAGATGAACTTGTCGGGATCCGGCAAGGTCCAGTCGCAAGCATCGCGTCCGATGTCGAAGCCGCGATCACGCGCCGCGTAGCAGGTCGAGGTACCAGCGGGCAAGGCGTCGACATTGTTGATTTCCAGACTGATGTGCATCCGAGATCGCCGTCGATCGTTGATCGGTACTCCGCCATTCTAGCAGCTTGCGGGTAAAAC
>NZ_RZPB01000694.1:0-3192 GCF_003998535.1 Mesorhizobium sp. M7A.F.Ca.AU.002.02.1.1
GCCCGGCGGCAAATATCCGATGGTTGCTTCGGCTCATATGAGCGTGGTCACGGCGCGCGTAGCCGGCGTGAAGCGCGTGATTGCCTGCGCACCGCCTCTCCACGGCGGCCCGCATCCGGCGATCGTCGCCGCCATGCATCTGGGCGGTGCCGACGAAATCTACGTGCTTGGCGGTGTGCAGGCAGTAGCCGCCATGGCGCTCGGCACCGGTACTATCGCCCCGGTCGACATGCTGGTCGGTCCCGGCAATGCATTTGTCGCCGAAGCCAAGCGCCAGCTCTTCGGCCGCGTCGGTATCGACCTCTTCGCCGGCCCGACCGAAACACTGATCATCGCCGACGAAAGCGTCGACGGCGAGATCTGCGCAACCGATCTCCTCGGCCAGGCCGAGCATGGGCCCACCTCGCCCGCCGTCTTGCTTACCACCTCCGAGAAGCTCGCCCGGGCAACCATGGCCGAAGTCGAACGGCAGCTTCTGCGGTTGCCGACAGCGGAACTCGCCGGCAAGGCCTGGGCAGACTACGGCGAAGTGATCGTGTGTGAGTCCGATGAGGAGATGGTGCGCGAGGCGGACCGCATCGCTTCCGAGCATGTGCAGGTCATGACGAGCGACCCCGATTACTTCTTGAACAACATGACCAACTACGGCGCCTTGTTCCTTGGGCCTCGCACCAATGTGGCATTTGGCGACAAGGTCATCGGCACGAACCACACGCTGCCGACCAAGAAAGCAGCCCGCTATACTGGCGGACTGTGGGTCGGCAAATTTCTCAAGACCTGCACATACCAGCGGATCCTCACCGACGAGGCCAGTGGACTGGTCGGCGAATATTGCTCGAGGTTGTGCATGCTGGAAGGTTTTGCCGGACACGCTGAGCAGGCCAATATCCGCGTGCGGCGCTACGGCGGCCGAAACGCCGCTTGACGACCTTGAACAAAGCACGTCGAAACATGGTTCGCCGCTAAAACTGGAGCCTAGCAGCCATGACCGAAGTCGCCCTGAAGCAGCCTCACACGCCCCGCATAACGGTGAAAGATTTGGCAAGACAATTGGGCATGTCGGTATCCACGGTTTCGCGAGCCTTTTACGAGGACGCCGTGATCGCGCCAAAGACGCGCGCGAGAATCCTCGCGCGCGCGGCGGAACTCGGTTACCAGCCCAATCCGCTCGCACGCGGCCTCATCACCAAGAGCAGCCGCATCGTCGGCATCGTCGTGTCCGACATCACCAATCCATTCTATCCCGAAGTGCTGACGCGGCTGACGGGAAAGCTGCAAGCTCTGGACCTGAATGTGATGCTGGTGGTGACCGATCCAAAGCGCAGCGAGGATGAGACGCTTCGCGTCCTGCTCTCTTATCACCCCGACGTGGTGATCATCCTGGCCACGACGCTTTCTTCGGCATCGTCCGATGCCTGCCGCAAGGTCGGTACACCCGTCGTGTTCTTCAACCGCTACGATGCCAGCCAGCGCTCCTATGCGGTGACCTGCGACAATGAACTCGGCGGCAGGACGGTCGCCGACCACCTGATCGATCTCGGACACAGGCGCCTGGCCTATGTCGCCGGCTTGCCGAATGCCTCGACCAACGTCGATCGCTGGAAGGGTTTTCATGCCCGCTGCCTGGAAAGAGGCGTGCAGGCTCCTCTCAGCAGCGTAGGGCAGGAATTCAGCTACGCGGCCGGCTATGCCGCCGCGCATGGGTTTCTCTCGTCCGACGAACCACCGACTGCGCTTTTCTGTGCGAACGACATCCTGGCGATCGGCGCCATGGACGCGGCAAGACGCGATTTCGGCCTTTCGATACCGGACCGTCTGTCCGTCGTTGGTTTCGATGACATCGCGATGGCCTCCTGGCCGTCGCACGATCTCACAACTGTTGGTCAGCCAATGGAACTGATGGTGGAGCGCACCGTGGACCTGACGCTGTCCCTGTCGCGCAACGATGCCAGTCAGCCCGCCCTGCAGCGCATTCCGGGAAAACTCGTCGAACGCAGCACCACGAGGGCCATCGATGGCAGGCAATAAGTCTTCTCTGTCGATGCTGGACTGGGCGGCGCAAATTCATGGCCCGGACTGTGCTGGCTTTGGCCCCGCTCGCGAAGTCGCGGCCTTGTCTCTGCCTGAAGGTGTGGCGGATGAGGTGGTCGCCTATGGTCTCGAGGCCCGCCAGGTCTACAACGGTCTTAAGCGTTTAATCGGGCAGGTCGCTGGCCTGATGATCCTGCTGCAGGCAAGCGGCCGCCGCGAAGTGCTCGATCTTCCGTCTATCGCCAGTGCCGCGGAATTGTTCGACGAACTCCGCGAACGCCTTTCAAAGTTGCGGACAACGTCTCGCCTTAATGTGCATCTGCAGCAGTTGATCAGCGCACACAGGCTCGTGGGCACCTGCCTCACTGTTTTGCGCGAGCAGCAAGCTGCCAAGAACACCCCAGACCTCGCCGAGCCGCTCGGCAATTTGTCGGCGGCTTACAGGCATCTGCAATCGGCATCCGAGGATCGCTTCGGAATGACCATGGTCGACTTCAGGCATTCCTGCTGCAACTGCGGGGCCGAAGGCCGCTTATCATCAGTCTAGGGAGGAAATAATGTCACAGTATTCGATCTGGATTCTCGAATATTCCTACGTCACCAAATACCACAAAAGTGGTGTTCTTTATGGTGCGCACAACCAGGGCTACGTCAAACTTCCGTACTGCTACGCCCTGATCAAAGGCAACGGACACGTTGCCATGGTGGATGTCGGTTACAACGACAAAGACTATGGAAAGCACCTTGGAGACAAGTTCGGTGTCGAGAACTGGCGCTCCCCAAAGGAGGTTCTCGCCGGGGTCGGCCTGACACCCGAGGAGGTCGATACGGTCTTCATCACCCACGCCCATTTCGACCATTTCGGCAATGTCGAGGATTTTCCGAAGGCGAAATTCTACATTCAGGAACGCGAGATCGCGAAGTGGACCTGGGCGATGTCGCTGCCTGACAGGCTCCGCTGGATGATGGTGGCTGTCGATCCCGGTGACATCATCCGTGGCGTCGATCTTGCGCGCCAGAAACGGCTCATTTGCGTCGATGGCATCGTAGAGAACGCTCTTCCGGGGATCGACCTTCATGTCGCCTACGACAGCCACACCTTTGCGTCCATGTGGGTCAATGTCCGCAACGACGGCAAGGCGCGGTCTTCCGATGCCTGGG
>NZ_RZPB01000695.1:0-3167 GCF_003998535.1 Mesorhizobium sp. M7A.F.Ca.AU.002.02.1.1
CCATCATCCTGCAGGTGACCGGCATCTGGAACGACTTCCTGTTCGGCGTCGTCTACACCCGCCCCGACACCTATCCGATGACGGTGCAGCTCAACAACATCGTCAATTCGGTGCAAGGCGTGAAGGAGTACAACGTCAATATGGCCGCAACCATCCTGACCGGGCTTGTGCCGCTCATCGTCTACTTCATCTCCGGCAAGCTTTTCGTACGTGGCATCGCCGCCGGCGCGGTGAAGGGGTGATGGCGATGACGGCAGCCAACGATACCAGCGTTTCGATCCAGGACCTGTCGCTGAATTTCGGCGCGGTGACCGTCCTGGAGACGCTCAATCTGGATGTCGCCGATGGCGAGTTCATCGTGCTGCTCGGGCCGTCCGGCTGCGGCAAGTCGACCTTGCTCAACTGCATTGCCGGCCTGCTCGACGTTTCCGAAGGCCGCATCTTCATCAAGGGCAAGAACGTCACCTGGGAAGAGCCCAAGGACCGCGGCATTGGCATGGTGTTCCAGTCCTATGCGCTCTATCCGCAAATGACGGTGGAGAAGAACCTGTCCTTCGGGCTGCGTGTCGCCGGCACGCCAAAAGAAGAGATCGCCAAGCGGATCACGCGGGCGGCTGAAATCCTGCAGATCGAACCGCTGCTGCAGCGTAAGCCGGCCGCACTTTCCGGCGGCCAGCGCCAGCGCGTCGCCATCGGACGGGCGCTGGTGCGCGATGTCGACGTGTTCCTGTTCGACGAGCCGCTGTCCAATCTCGACGCCAAGCTGCGCGCCGAACTGCGCGTCGAGATCAAGCTGCTGCATCGCAAGCTGCAGAACACCATGATCTACGTCACCCACGACCAGATCGAGGCGATGACGCTGGCCGACCGCATCGCGGTGATGAAGGGCGGCGTCATCCAGCAACTCGATGCGCCGCAGACCATCTACAACCGTCCGGTCAACCGCTTCGTCGCCGGCTTTCTCGGTTCGCCCGCAATGAACTTCGTCGATGGCCACCTGGAAGACGCCGACGGCGGCTGGCGGTTCGCGGCCGGGGATATCAAGATCCCGCTCGGCACTTACGACTTTGCCAAGCCTCCGGCTCCCGGCCCCGTCACATTCGGTATCAGGCCCGAGCATGTCAGCCTGAACAGCGGCACCGGCTGGCCGTTCTCGATGGCCGCCAATGTCGAGGTGGTCGAACCCATGGGCTCCGACACGCTGGTCTGGCTGAAGCTTGCCCAGCAGAATTTCAGCGTCCGAGTGACCTCGGAACGCACGCCCAAGAACGACGAGGCGGTGACGCTTGGATTCGATCCGATGCGCGCCTCGCTTTTCGACACCGCAACCGGCACACGCATCTAGCTTCCGAGAACCAACCTTCCAACGACGATCCCCAAGCAAAACGGACAGAGACGATGAATTGGTCATTCCAACTTTACAGCGCCCGCAATTTCCAACCCTGGGACGGTGTGCTCGCCATGCTCGGCAAGCTCGGCTACGCCCAGGTCGAAGGTTTCGGCGGCGTCTATGATGATCCCCAGGCATTCCGCGCCGAGCTCGACAGGAACGGGCTTGCCATGCCGACTGGGCATTTCTCGATCGACGCGCTCGAGAACGATTTTGACGGCGTGCGCAGAACCGCCGACGCACTCGGTATCACGCTGCTCATCTGTCCTTTCCTGATGCCCGACCAGCGGCCATCCGACGTGGCCGGCTGGCGTGGTTTCGGCGAACGCCTGGCCAAGGTCGGTGATGCCGCGAAAAAGGCCGGCTACGGCTTTGCCTGGCACAATCATGATTTCGAGTTCAAGAAACTTGCCGACGGATCGGTGCCGCAGGACCACATCCTGTCATCCGCGCCCGATGTCAGCTGGGAGATGGACGTTGCCTGGGTGGTGCGCGGCGGCGATGATCCGCTGCCGTGGATCGAGAAACACGGCAAGCGCATCAGCGCCGTCCACGTCAAGGACATGGCCAAGCCCGGCGAGGGGCTGGATGAGGATGGCTGGTCGGATGTCGGCCATGGCACCATCGACTGGGCCGCCCTGATCAAGGTGTTGCGTGCCAGGAGTGCTGCCCAATACTACGTCATGGAACAGGACACCCCCAACGACATCGAGCTTTTCGCCCGCCGCTCCATCGCAGCCGCCAAAACCTATTAGGAGCAACCAGCATGGCAAAGAAACTTGGCATCGGCGTGATCGGCTGCGGCAACATCTCGAAGGCGTATTTTTCGCTGGCGCCGCTGTTCCGCGGCATTGAAATGCGTGCCTGCGCCGACATCAACATGGAGGCGGCCAAGGCTCGGGCGAAGGAGTTCAAGCTGCGCGCCGACACCGTCGAAGACCTGCTCAAGGCCGACGACATCGACATCATCGTCAACCTGACCATCCCGGCGGTGCACTATGAGGTGTCAAAGCAGATCCTCGACGCCGGCAAGCACGTCTATTCGGAAAAGCCGTTCGTGCTGTCGGTCAAGGAAGGGCTCGACCTTAAGAAGCGGGCGGAGAAAAAGGGTCTGCGCATCGGCTCGGCGCCAGACACTTTCCTCGGCGGCGCGCACCAGCTGGTACGCAACCTGATCGACACCGGCAAGCTTGGCAAGGTCACGAGTGGCACGTGCCATGTCATGGGCCACGGCATGGAGCACTGGCACCCCAATCCGGATTTCTTCTTCCAGCCAGGCGCGGGGCCGGTGCTCGACATCGGACCATATTACATCACCAATCTGATCCAGCTGATCGGGCCGGTGAAGCAGGTCGCGGCCTTCGCGACGACGCCGGCCAAGGAGCGCACGATCAGTTCAAAGCCGCGCGCGGGTGAAAAGATACCGGTCAACACGCCGACAACCATCCACGGGCTGCTGGAGTTCGAGAACGGCGCCGTTATCACGCTCAACACCAGCTGGGACGTCTGGGCCCACGGCCACGCGCCGATGGAGCTTTATGGCGAGGCGGGTACGGTGTTTGTGCCGGACCCGAACTTCTTCGGTGGTGACGTTCGCTTCACCGTCGCGGCCAAGCCGGTCAAGAAGCTGCCGAACTGGCCGCATCCGTTCGGCGTGCCCAACGAGATGCATTCGCAAGGCATGATGGCCAACTACCGCACGTCAGGCCTTGCCGATATGGCGGTGGCGATCGCGGAAGGTCGGCCGCACCGCTGTTCGATGGAGCTGGCGCTGCAC
>NZ_RZPB01000696.1:0-3165 GCF_003998535.1 Mesorhizobium sp. M7A.F.Ca.AU.002.02.1.1
GAACAAGGTCGTGCTTTTGCCGCATATGGGCTCGGCGACGCTCGAGGGCCGTATCGACATGGGTGAAAAGGTCATCATCAACATCCGCGCCTTCGTTGACGGCCACCGCCCACCAGACCGCGTGCTGCCGCTCAGGACCTGACACTGTCGCGGTGCGATATCCGTGGCCCACAAACCGTAAGATAAGACTTACGGGAGAGCTTTGCGCATGGTGATCGAGGTCGGCCTGGCATAGCCGTCATGCGCCGTCCGTCCAGTTTCGCGAAAGCCGAGGCGAGCAAAGGCCGCGTGGTTCGCGGTCAACTCGATCCGCGTCTGAAGCTCGATGGCGGCCTTGCCGCGGCCGCGGGCAAGGTCTTCGACCGCCTGCATCAGCCGCCGGCCGATGCCTTGTCCCTGGCAGTCCGGCGCCACGGCGAGCTTGCCGACATAGAACTCTGCCACCTTTTCAAGGGCAAAGACGCAGCCGACGATCCGATCACCCCTGAGCGCCACGAAGCCGGTCTCCCGCCGCGCCTTGTCCCGCAGAGTGTCGGCGGTCAAAAGGTGGGCCGAGGAGGGCGGGTCGATGACGTCGTCCATCGAGGCGAAGGCACGCATGATCAATGCGAGCACATCGTCCCAACGGTCGAAATCGGTCGGGATCCGCCTGATGGAGACTGCTTCGATCAGGTCCAAGAATTCAGCTTCTCTTGTAACGGATGGTGTCGAAGCGCGCCGCCAGCCCATCATAAAGCAGCAGCCGGCCGACCAGCGGTTCGCCCACGCCGGTGATCAGCTTGACCGCCTCCATGGCCTGCAGCGTGCCGATGACGCCGGTCAGCGCGCCAAGCACGCCGACTTCGGCGCAGGACGGCACCAGGCCCGGCGGTGGCGCCTCGGGAAACAGGTCACGATAGCCTGGGTTGGGCTTGCCGTCCTTGCCGTCTTCGAATGGCTTCAGCACCGTGACCGAGCCGTCGAAGCGTCCGACGGCGGCATGCACCAGCGGTTTCCCAGCGCTCGCGCAGGCATCGGCCACGGCGTAGCGCGTTTCGAAATTATCGGAACCGTCGACGACGATGTCATAGCGGGCGACGAGGGCAGGCGCATTGTCCGTGGTCAGCCGGAACGTATGCGGTTCGACTGTGGTATTGGGATTGATGCGGGCGATTGCCGCCTTGGCGCTGTCGGTTTTCAGCAGGCCGACAGTGTCGGTGCCGTGAATGACCTGACGCTGCAGGTTGGAGAGCGAAACGGTGTCGTCATCGACCACGCCGAGCGTGCCGACGCCGGCGGCGGCAAGATATTCAAGCACCGGGGCGCCCAGCCCGCCGGCGCCGATGACCAGCACCCGGGCCTGCTTCAGCCTCTGCTGTCCGGCGCCGCCGATTTCCGGCAGCACGATGTGGCGGGCATAGCGTTCGATCTCGTCTGCGGTCAGGGCGGCAGTGGTCATTGCCTGATCATACAGGCACGGAAAAACCTTGTCAGGGGTCTTCGGTTGGCCCAACCGTCCCGTGGTCGACGGTCAGGAATTGCGCACGGCCCTGGAGACTGGAAAACAGCGCAGCATCGGTTCCTGTCATGAATGCCTGGCAGTTCAGTTCCTCCAGGATGGAAAACAGCGCCGCGCGCCGCCCGCTGTCGAGATGCGCAGCGATCTCGTCGAGCAGCAGGATCGGCGTCATGCCCGACATTTCGCCGGTCAGCCTCGCGTGCGACAGCACGATGCCGACCAGCAGCGCCTTCTGCTCGCCGGTCGAGCAGAGCTCGGCCGGCATCGCCTTGGGGCGGTGCCGAACCACCAGGTCCGAACGGTGCGGGCCGTCGAGCGTACGTCCGGCGGCGCGATCGCGCTCGCGGCCCTCGGCAAGCGTCCGACGGAAGCGTTCCTCCACATCGACCGCCGGCGCCACGGCAATCTCGGCTTCCAGCTCGCCTGAAAGGCCGATATCGGCTTGCGGAAACGGTCCCGTGTCGGGCAGCCTGTCGATCATGGCGGCCAGCAGGCGCACCATCTCGGCGCGCGCCGCGGCAATCGCCACACCGGTTTCGGCCATCTGCGTCTCGATAGCGTCGAACCAGCGGTCGTCCCGAGAGCTTTCGGTAAGCAGTCGGTTACGACCGCGCATCGCCTTCTCGTAGTCGTTCGCACGTTGCCCGTGGCCGGGGTCGATCGCCAGCACCAGCCGGTCGAGGAAGCGCCGGCGATCCGCGGCCGGTCCGGTGAATAACGCGTCCATGGCTGGCGTCAGCCAAACCACGCGCAGCCATTCCAGCATGTCCTCGGCCGAACGCGCCGAAGCTCCGTTGATGCGTACCCGCCTGCCGCCTTCGCCGGCGGTGTCACCGCCGGAAATGCCTGTTCCGATCTCGACCTGGCCATCAGGTCCGTCGAGCCGGGCATGCAGCGCAAAGCCGCCGTCGCCGCCCTCGCGCGCGACATCGGCGTAGGGCGCGCGGCGCAAGCCACGTCCCGGTGTCAAAAAGGAGATCGCTTCGAGGAGATTGGTCTTGCCGGCGCCGTTGTCGCCGGAAAAAACCACGGCACCTGGCGCCAGATCGATCGTCAGCGCCGCATAGTTGCGGAAATTAGTAAGTGTTAGCTTACTTATATGGTTCTGTGCCGGCAACCGCTATCCGCCTATAGAAGTCGCCGTAAATATCGCGCTTGCCGCCGGTCCACAACAGGACCGAAGTGCTGACACCGCGCCGCTACACGCGCATCGGCATCAGCACATAGAGTGCGGTCTCGTCGGCCATGTCGTGGATCAGCGTCGGCGAACCGGCATCCGCCAGCATGAACTTGGCCTCCGTGCCGGTCAGCTGCGCGGCAACGTCGAGCAGGTACTTGGCGTTGAAGCCGATCTCGATCGGATCGGATGAATAGTCAGCGGACAGTTCTTCGGTGGCGCTGCCTGAATCCGGATTGTTGACCGCAAGCGTCACCTGACCCTCGCTGATCGACAGCTTCACCGCGCGACCGCGTTCGGAAGAGATGGTCGAAACACGATCGACGGCGGCGGCAAAGCTCTGGCGGTCGATGATCAGCTTCTTGTCGTTGCCTGTCGGAATGACCCGCTGATAATCGGGGAAGGTGCCGTCGATCAGCTTCGAGGTCAAAACCACGCTGCCGATGGTGAAGCGGATCTTGGTGTCCGACAGTTCGGTGGTCACCGCAAC
>NZ_RZPB01000697.1:0-3164 GCF_003998535.1 Mesorhizobium sp. M7A.F.Ca.AU.002.02.1.1
CTTCGAGCGTCTCCATGCTGTCCGCTGTCACCGACAGGGTGACGCGCCCGTGCAGCGCCAGAAGCCGCTCCAGCTTGGCGCGCCCAAGGATGTTGTAGGGAAGAAAAATATCGGCCAGCCCGGCATCGGCCATCACCTCGGCCTCGCCGATCTTCTGGCAGGTGATGCCGACGGCGCCGGCCGCCACCTGCTTCTTCGCCCAATAGGGCAATTTGTGCGTCTTGATATGCGGCCTGAGCTTCAGCCCGTTCTTGTCGGCATGCGCCTGGGCGCGGGCAATGTTGGCTTCGGCGCGCGCGGCGTCGATGAGAATCGACGGCGTATCGAGGTCGTGGACGGTCGGCATCATCTTTCACCCCATGAGGAATCCGCGGGTTTTATGGCCCTGAAAATCCGCGATGTCACGCGGCCAGCGAAGCGGATCTGTGGTCCATGCGCCTAAGCGCAAGACCGGGCAGGGCGGCGAGATGGATCGACACCGCATCGACGTTCGGCTATGCGATTTGCCAGACAAATCGATACGAAGGGATCATGATCATGAAGCGCTCCGCCATCAACGACATCATCCGCGAAGCCGACGCTTTCATCCGCTCGTTCGGCTACATCATGCCGCCCTTCGCCTATTGGTCGCCGCAGGAGGCGAAGGCGCGCCAGGCCGACTCCGCGGCCGTGTTTACCTCGCGGCTCGGCTGGGACATCACCGATTACGGTCAGGAGAAGTTCAAGGAGCTCGGCCTGTTCCTGTTCACCGTTCGCAACGGCCGCTACGAGGACATGAAGAAGGGCATGGGCATGCTCTATGCCGAGAAAATCATGATCTCGCGCAAGGACCAGCTGTCGCCGATGCATCGCCACAACGTCAAGGCCGAGGACATCATCAACCGTGGCGGCGGCAAGCTGGTGCTGGAACTGTTCATGCATGACCGCGACGGCGGCATCGATCCCAAGGCCGAGGTTTCGGTGCCGGTCGACGGAACCATCCACAGGCTGCCTGCGGGCGGGCTCCTGAAGCTCGACCCGGGCCAAAGCGTCACGCTGCTGCCCGGCGTCTGGCATGCCTTTTGGGCCGAGGGCAAGGATGTGCTGATCGGCGAGGTCTCGACCGTCAACGACGATCTCACCGACAATGTGTTTCGCGAACCGATCGGCCGTTTTTCCAACATCGACGAAGACGTTGCCCCGATCCATCTGCTGGTGTCCGACTACGAGAAGTGGCTGGGGTAAAGGGCCGCTCCACGCCCTCGGCGACGCCAGTCACACGACCGTGTGACTAGTCGCACGGTCGAAAGTGGGTAGGCCGTATCGCCTACCTACTGCGATCCCTGTTCGACCGATCCTGCCGCTTCGTCCTTGAAGACGACCTTTGTGCCTTTTTGCACTTCGGAGGCGAGGTCTTCGGCATCCCAGTTGGTCAGCCTGATGCAACCATGCGAGAAGGTCTTTCCGATCTTGCCTGGGTCCGGAGTCCCGTGAATGCCGTAGCTATCGATGGACAAGTCGATCCAGACCGATCCCACCGGATTGTTTGGCCCGGCAGCGATCGTGAAGGGGCGCTTGCTCCTCACTCCCTTGAAGGCAAACTCGGGATCGTAATGATAGGCTGGGTGGTGCACCACGCGTTTGACCTCCGCCTGGCCACTCGGCGCGGGCTTCTCCTGACTTCCGATCGAGGCGGGGTACGTCGCAAGCACTTTGCCGGAAGGGTCAAGCACCCGAACCTGGCGAGCGCTCTTGTCGACCTCGACGCTCGCGATGTCTTGCGGCGGATCACCTCGGGTGACAGCTGGCACGAGCAGCTTTTGCCCCGCCCTCCTGAAGCCGATGCCGGGATTGAGCCGTTCAAGCAGTTGCTCGCTGATGTGGAAGCGCTCCGCCATCTTTTCCAGGGCATTGTGGTAGGCCAGCCTGGGCAGGCGGGCCATCCTCTCCATGCGCGCCGGAATTCGCCTGGTGAACGGCCCATGCACATCCTTGCGTGTCAAATCGTAGGTCTCAATCGCGGGGCGCGAGGAGGTCGCGACCAGCTTGTCCCATGTCTCGCGGGTGAGCTTGCCGTCGGCAGGCAATCCGTTGGCCGCTTGGAACGCACTGACTGCCCGGGTGAAGTTCTCTGCCTTGCGGCCATCGATCAGGCCTGGCGAGAAGCGTGCACGATCCAGGAGGATTTGCGCCTTCAGCACGGTCGCACTGACGCCTTTCGCTTCGCTGCCGTCAAATTGGGCGTTGTTGACGGCGGCCGCGTCCAGTTTTGCCGCCGCCGTTGCATCGCATGCGATGACGAGCATGGCGACCGCGACAAGAACGAGCCTGATCATGGAGGTCACACTCCCGTATGGGCACCTGCTTCTATGACGTCGCACGGCCGATCTGGTTCCATTTCCTGCAGTTGCGTCCGACTGCCGAGTGCCGTGCGCGCAGTGAACCCGGACCAGGAGCACCCGGCGGTGGCGCGGGTGCATTGTTGATAAGGGTCCGCCATCATCAAGATGAATGGCGACTCCCGTCAGCGCATGTGTTGGCTTCAGAACCGCAGAGACCGGAGCGACAACGGGCCAACGCCCGATTGAGTCCGTCTCCACAGGCTCGGTGACCGAGGAGAGCCAGGATGCAATTTCCTGCCCAGAAGAACAAAGGACCGGCTCAACCAGCCGAGGATGAGCGCCAGGCACGGCTTGAGAAAACAGCCAGGCTCAAGCAGCTTCGCTCCTATGCTTCCTGGCTTTCGTCTGACCCAAACGCCCAACTTCACGATGAGATAGACTGCTCCGTGCTGATCGAAGGCGTGGGACGACGCAGCATGGAGCCTTGGCTGATCGGCAGGTGACATACCCGGGCGGCGAGGTTTCCACCGCCAACGACGATCTGGCCGACAATTTGTTTGGCTAAAGCAGTTCACCGTTTCACGGAGACGGCGACCCGCTCTAACTCCTTGTTTTGACGCAATTCCGGACGGAAAACCGTTTCACACTTTTCCTGGAATTGCTCTAGCCGATCGGCCGCAACAGTGGCGACAGGCAGACTTCGCGTCAGTGACAGCAGCCTTGCTGCGCGCTCGTCCTGCACAGGCAGGGCGGCACCGACAGCCAGCGAAGCTTGCGCCGGGTTGCTGAGGAAGCGCCGCTCGGGCGCAATGCCTTTCAGATGCCGATGGAGCTCTTCGCGCT
>NZ_RZPB01000698.1:0-3162 GCF_003998535.1 Mesorhizobium sp. M7A.F.Ca.AU.002.02.1.1
ATACTGGGCCTTGCGCCTGACCGGCATCGCCGCCAACGAGGTCACCTCGCTCGGCTGCCACACCGACCTGTGGAACCCGTGGACAGCGGATTTTTCATCCCTGGTCGAGAGGCTGGAGTGGCGAAGCCTGACGGCGCCGGTGCGGCCAGCCGGGGACCGCCTCGGCCCGATCCTGCCCGCTGTTGCGGTGCGAACCGGACTCGATCCGCAAACGCCGGTGTTCTGCGGTCTGCATGATTCCAACGCGTCGCTGCTGCCGCATCTGCTGTCCGACAAACCGCCTTTCTCGGTGGTCTCGACCGGCACCTGGGTGGTGTCGATGGCGGTCGGCGGCAAGCAGATTGTGCTGGATGCGGCGCGCGACACGCTGGTCAATGTCAACGCGCTCGGCGATCCCGTTCCCTCTGCGCGCTTCATGGGTGGCCGCGAGTTTTCGGTGCTGACAAAGGATCAGCCGGAGCCGTGGACCGAGGATGATGTCGGCGCCGTGCTGGCGCGAAAGATGCTGCTGCTGCCGTCGACCCAGCAAGGTTCGGGGCCGTTCCCGCACCATGCCGCGGCATGGCTCAACGCCGACGGCATCAACAAAGGCCAGCGCTTTGCCGCCATCTCATTCTATCTGGCCCTGATGACGGCGACCTGCCTCGACTTGATCGGTGCCGACGGCCCGACCACGGTCGAAGGCCCCTTTGCCCGCAACCGGCTCTTTGTCGGCATGCTGGCGGCAGCCACGGCGCGCGCCGTGGTTGCGTCGGAGGCCGCCACCGGCACCAGCATCGGCGCGGCGCTGCTGGCATGCGATCGGCCGGCGACGCACGGCAAGGGCGAAAGAATAGAACGGCCTATAGACCCAGCATGGGTCGACTATGTCAGCGCATGGCGGGCGGCAGTGGAAGTGCAGGGCTGATCAGAGAATCCGTTTGCCGAAGGCAGACATGACGAAGTTGACCGCGTCGGTGCCGATCCGCGGCTCCAGATCCGCCGTCAGGCCCGAAACATCCATCGACAGCAAGCCGCCGGAGAGCGCGATCGCCTCCATCGCCTGATGTGTTTCGCGCACGGTCAGCCCACCGGAGCCCGCAGCCCAGCCGGCGAATTCGGTCGCGGTCGGCGAATAGCTGACATGAAAGCCTTGCGTGCCTGATGTGGCGATACGGATCGCTTCATGCATCAGGTCGCGCATGCCCATGGCGTCGATATCGGTCATGGTGAAGGCGGAGACGCGCGAATCCTTCAGCACCCGCGCCTCGGCCGGATCGGCGTGGCGCAAGCCGACGATGACGACATTCTCCGGCGACAGTTGCGGCTGCAGGGCGCCCGCCTTGTGGTCGAGGCCAAGCGATCGCGCCAGGACCGAGCCTTCCGGCAGGTCGATGCCGTCCTCGTCCTCAGGCATCAGGGCGGCGATGGAATCGATCCAGATCAGGCCGAAGGAATGCGTGGCGCGCGCCGTTGCGGTCAGAGCCTTATGCGCGACGCGACGGTCGGTGCCGGCGGCCAGCCGGATCAGCCCCGATGGCGGCCGCTCGACATCGGCGAGTTCCACGACATCGAAATTCATCGCCTCCAGCCGCGCGCCGGTGCCTTCCCGGGCCAGGATGCCGGCAGCCCCCGGCCCGGCGGAGATCTGCACCATCTTGCGGCCGGAAAAATCCTCGACATCGTGCATCGGGGCCTTCTCGACATATTCCGAGGTCATCGCCAAAAGCATGGCGCCATAGCTCATGCGGAAGGCGACGCGGTCGCCGACGGCCAGCGGCGGGTCGGCATCGGCGACATCCAAAAGCAGATGGTCGCTGGAGGCGCCCAGCACCCGGATCCCCCTGGCGATCGGCGTCAGCCCCTCGCCCAGCACGTCCTCGCGGCCGATATTGGCGATGGCGCGCAGCCTATCGCCCTCGTCGGGGAAGACCGGCTGGTTGCCGAAGGCGTCGTAGCCCGATTGGCCGATCGGCCGTGACGGCTTGAGCTTGACCTCGATGATGTCGCTGGTCAGCCGGCAGGCATCGGGCTCGAGCTCGGCCCATGGCACATCGCGGAAGGTTTCGACGCCACCTTGCAGGATCGCCTCGCCGACGCGCAGATTGTTGATGCCGGCCGGAAGCCTGCCTTCGAGCAGCAGCGGCAGCGACGACGAGGCGCCGCCGGAAATCACGTCGAGGCTTTTGCCGGACAGGCGCTCGGTCTTGTAGGCATGGGCGACGAGCTGCCCAAGGTTTTCCGGCGTCGGCATGATGGCGCCGAAGCAGCCGAGATTGGTGCCGATGCCGGCGATGCGCACGCCCTTGAACTGCAGGATCTGCTCAACCGTGGGGATCAGGTCGTTCGGCCAGATGCCTTCGCGGAGATCGCCGAGATCGATCATCAGCATGATGTCGTGGACGCGGCCCATGCGCTCGGCGATGCGCGAAACTTCGCGGATGGTGGCGAGTTCCGATTGCAGGCTGATGTCGACGGTGCGCACCACCTCCTCGACCCGCGCCATCGGCGGGCTGCGCAGCAGCATGATCGGTGCGTTGATGCCGCTGTCGCGCAGCCGGCGGATGTTCTCGAAACGCGATTCGGCGATGCCGGCGACACCGCCGCGCAGCATGGCGCGTGCCACTTGCGGCATGCCGCAAGTGCCCTTGGTGACGCCGAACACTTTTATGCCCGACAGCGCGCAGCGCTCGACGATGGTGCGCGCGTTGCGCTCGATGCGGCCAAGGTCGATGGCGACTTGCGGTCCCGACATCCTAGCCCCCGTAAACCAGCCCCTGCGGGTCGATCTCCGGCTTGCGGCCCGAAACGAGGTCGGCGAGGAATTTTCCCGAACCGCAGGCCATCGTCCAGCCGACATGGCCGTGGCCGGTGTCGAGATAGAGATTCTTGTAGCGCGCCTGGCCGATGACCGGCACCGAGTTCGGCATCATCGGGCGCAGACCCGCCCAGAACACAGCCCTCTTCTCGTCGAAGGCACCCGGGAAAAGATCCTTGCCGGTGCTGATGATCGTCTTGAAATCGGCGGGCTTGAAAGTGCGGTCGAAGCCGGTGAATTCGGCCGTCGAGGACATCCGCAAGCGGTTGCCCAGCCTTGAATAGCCGATCAGCCGGTCCTCGTCGGCGCCGCCCATGGTCGGTCCCCTGCTTTCGTCCTCCAGGGGAATCGTCGCGGTATAGCCT
>NZ_RZPB01000699.1:0-3151 GCF_003998535.1 Mesorhizobium sp. M7A.F.Ca.AU.002.02.1.1
GAGATACGTTCCGCCAACTGCGCCTTCTGGCCAGCGCGTGCCTGCCGGCGGAACTCGAAGAGCGACTGCTCTCCGGCCATTGTTCCGCTGACATCCGGATCGTCCCGCCGAGACATCAGCGACGGCGGAAAACCGATGGCGTCCGCACCATCGCGCTCGGCCTTGAGACGTGCCAGGCGGGCATCGAGTTCATCCGCGCTCTTGGTGACAATGGCCAGATTGGCGCGGGTGACTGTTTCATCCAGATGAATCAGAACCTGTCCCGCTTGCACGGCATCGCCTTCGCGCACGAAGATTTGGCCGACCACGCCGCCCGTCGGATGCTGCACCTTTTTGACGCTGGAATCGACAACCAGCTTTCCCGATCCAATGACCGCGCCAGAGAGGTCGATCACGGCGGCAAGGCTGCCCGCTCCACCGACCAGTAGGATGGAGGTCGCAATGCCGCCAAGCAGATAACGTCGAATGGCCCGGTCGACCACCGATGTCGCCCTCTCCGGCATCAGAGCGCCGCCTCTTCAGGACTTGGGACAACTTTCAACGGAACGCTGATGGGACGGGTCACATTGGTCATGATCTCATTCTTCGGGCCAAAGGCCTGAATGCTGCCGTTCGTCATGACAAGGATCTGGTCAAGACTTTGCAATGCACTCGGGCGATGCGCCACCACGATGGCCATGCCGCCTCTGTCGCGCACGCCTTGGATCGCCGCCGTCAAGGCGGCTTCGCCATCGGCATCGAGATTGGAATTCGGCTCGTCGAGTATGACAAGAAACGGATCGCCATAGAGAGCACGCGCCAAAGCGACCCTCTGTCGCTGGCCCGCCGAAAGCGCCGACCCGGCCTCGCCAATGCGCGTTTCATAACCTTCAGGCAGGTGAACCACCAGATCATGAACACCGGCGGCGCGCGCAGCGGTCAGTATTTTGTCCGAGGGGGGCCGGGGTTCGAAGCGAGCTATGTTCTCGGCAATGGTGCCGTCGAACAGCTCGACATCCTGCGGCAGATAACCGACATGCTTGCCTAGGTCTTCCGACGACCACTGGTCGAGCGTCGCACCGTCGAGCCTGACGGTACCGCGCACTGGCAGCCAGACGCCGGCGATGGCTCTGACGAGCGAGGATTTTCCCGAAGCGCTCGGACCGATGATGCCGAGGCCGGCGCCCTTCTCCAGCACGAAGCCCGCATCCTGGACGACAAGGCGGCGCTCGCCCGGCGGCGCCACACTGATGCGCTCTACCGAGAGGCGAAACGACGGCGGCGGCAGCGAGACAGTTGTTGCAGCCTCGGGCAGCAGCCCCAGAAGGTGGGTGAGGCGGGCCCCGGCCTGGCGGGCGCTGACGAAGCTCTTCCAATGCACGATCGCGAGTTCAATCGGTGCCAGCGCCCGGCTCATTATGATCGAGCTGGCAATCATGATGCCTCCTGTTGCCTCCTGATGGATGACGAGCCAGGCGCCGATCGCCAGGATGCCGGATTGAAGCATCATGCGCACGACTTTCGAAATCGTTCCGAGCGTCCCCGCCAAATCGCTCGCCTTGGCATTCGTCTTGAGATAGTCGTCGTTGACGGCAGACCAGCGATCGGCAATGCGTGGGCCAAAACCCATTGCCTGAAGCACCTCGACGTTGCGGCGTGTCGCTTCCGCCAGTGTGTTGCGCGAAGCGGCCTGGCTGTTAGCACGTTTCGCCGTCTCCCTCGTGCGTAGTTCCGCCAGTAAGGTCAGGGCAAACAGAATGATGGCGCCCAAGAGCGCGGTCATGCCGATCCAGAAATGGAACAGGAAACAGATTGCGAGATAAAGCGGCATCCAGGGCAGGTCGAACAGCGCGGTCGGCCCAGCGCTCGACAGGAACGATCGGACCTGATCGAGGTCCCGCAATGACTGCAAGCCATCGCCGGGAAGCTTCGTGCGCAACGGCAGACGCATCAGTGCGGTGTAGACCTGCCCGCTGAGCCGCGCATCGAGCGCCATGCCGATACGCACCAGCAGCCGCGATCGGATCAGCTCAAGAACGCCCTGGAAGAGGAACAGCGTGCCCGCAAACAAGCAAAGGCCGACAAGCGTCGGCACGCTGCGGCCGGGGATGACGCGATCGTAGACCTGCAGCATGAAGAACGAGCCGGTCAGCGCCAGGACATTGACGACCCCGCTCATCAAGGCGATGCCGGCGAATGCCCGCCGAAAGGAAGCCAATACGGCCGTGAGCGTTGTTCGCGGCGGCTCAGAAGGGCGGGAGTGAGACATCGTCCTTCACCTCGGGCCTAGTGCGGCGGCAAGCGGCAATGAACGCGTTCGAGACCAGTTGGTGAAGGATGTCGGTTTCACTCCATCTTCCAGCATGGCACCTAGATGAACCAGTCATTCAGCGCGTAGGCATGAACATAGTCGACGTGCATTTCAGAAGGGGTGGCAAGCCCGTCGGCGGGCGCTCCCGCCATGCCGCCGACAGCCTGGTCGACCAGCATATACATTGGCTTGTGCATGTCGGCAGGCGTTGGTGCGCGGGCAACTTCGACATCGTCGAAATACCAGACCAGTTCGCTTGGGGTCCAAAGCACCCCATATTTGTGGAACCCTGCGGTATCCGCTGCATATACGGTCGAGGTCACTTTTGTATGCGACCCCGTGGCATTCGAGTGGCTGGTCAGGGTGAGCTTGTTGGGATCCTGGCCGATCATCTCCACTGCGTCCAGTTCCGGCGGCCAGGAGCCATCCGCCGGAAGAAGCCAGAAGGCCGGCCATGCACCCTGCTTTTCGGGCATGTCGGCTCGAATTTCGAAATAGCCGTAGGTCTGTGCGAAGGAATGGTAGGTCGTCAGCAGACCTGACGTGTAATCATAGTTGTTTATGTAGGGCTTGATCGCATCGGGAGCCCGGGCGGCCGTAATGGTGAGAACACCGTCCTGTACGCTGAACGGGTTGACCGAACTCGTGGGGGCGTAGCTGGTGTCGATATACCACTGAAGCTCGCTGTTGGTGGTGAGCGAGCTGCCGTTCGGAGCACCCCACCAGAAGTTCGTATCCCAGGTCCCGCTAGAACCGCTGTGCAGGTTCAACGTATTGAACTCGTCCGAGAAGGTGAGCGTCAGATGCGACTTGTCCAGGGCGAGATCGAACTGGTTGGCGCTGAACTGGTCGATGGTCTTG
>NZ_RZPB01000069.1:0-14346 GCF_003998535.1 Mesorhizobium sp. M7A.F.Ca.AU.002.02.1.1
GAGCGCCGACTGCGGGTTTGGAGTGACGGCAAGGCGGAAGAGCAGCGCAAGATTGCCGATGAAGAGCGCTCGGCGCGCATCGAACTTGAGACACAACTGACGCTCACCGATGCCGAGAAAAAGGAAATGGCCGATGAACTCGCAAAAATTGAAAGCAGTCCTCCTCCTGCTGACTGTCGCGTTGATCAGCAGTTCCTTGACGGGCTGCGCAACAAATAAGTGGCTTCTCGGCCAAGCCTACAGCGACAAGGCCAAGGCGAACGTCGCCAAGGAGGCTGTAGCCGCGGCCGAGAGCGTCGTGCAGGAAGCCAGACGGATGCCTGACTACCCGGCGCTGTGCCGGCGCCAGTGGCGTAGCGGTGTGCTTCTTCAGGATCGCTTCGATACGGCGACAAAGAAAACTGACAACGCGCTCGGTGGGGCAAACGGTCAGATTGCATGGTGCGCTGCCTGGTACGATCGCAACAAACTCGCTCGTGAGCCGAAGAAGAAATCCTGAACGCCATAGGGGGCCATCATGACACTCCACGACGTTTTCGTCTCACTGGGTATTGACCCAGCGGTCCTTGCGGCCGGAACCGCCGGCGGCCTTCTCCGCGCTTTGTCGCGCAAGAAATTCAAGTTCCGGGAGATGGTTGTCTCCCCGATTTGCGGCTGTCTGGCGGCCGCCTATTTGACTGCACCAGCAGTACACATCGTTCGCGTCTGGGACTGGCCGCCATTGCCGGCCGAGCCTGATCAGACGGCAAACTACGCCATCGCGTTCCTGATTGGAGCGATGGCGATGTGGATCTCTGACATCGCAACGGACGCAGTCGTTCGGAGGGTATGGCCGCGACACGATTCCGACGAGGACTACTGAGTCTAGAAACAGAGCAGGAGGATCAGCATGGGCACACCAGCGCTGTCTGACGAAGAACGCTTGCGCCGCAAAACTGCAGTCGAGCAGGCGTTGAGGGACGGGTTTCCACCGATGGGGGTGTCGGGGAAGAAAGGGTGCGTGACAGAGGCAGCAAAAAGCCTCGGCGTCAGTCGCGGCACAGTCAATAGCTGGGTGATCGCCGAGGAAGGTCTCAAGGCAACCAAGCAGAAGAACTTTGCGCCTGATTGGTCGATCTATCAGACCCCCGCAAATCCAGAGCCAGCGAGGGCCGATCGACCGCAGGCGACTGTGGATGACAAGCTGATTGAGCACCGCCTTCGTAACCAAGTGAAGCGCCTAGAGACCGAGAACAAGGATCTCCTTGGGCGCGTATCTGGTGCCGAGGATTTCCGCTCATCGGTTCTTGGTCTGACTGATCCACTCGAGCCGGTCACCTTCCAGCGCCATGGTAAGTCTTCACGATCGCGCGAGACGGCGATCCTGTTCCTTTCAGATCTTCAATGGGGAGAGACCATCAATCTAGGCAATATGGACGGCCTGAATTCATACGACGCCGACATCGCCAGGAGTCGCCTTGAGAGAGTCTTCGTGACTGCGGTCGAACTGATGACCCGGCACTGGCCGGCCGATCAGGATCCGCCGGAGCGGATCATTCTGGTGCTGGGTGGCGATATGATCAGCGGCGAAATCCATGACGAGCTCGCCAAGTCAAATGCGCTGCTTTCCATCCCTGCTCTCAAGGACTGCGCTGCGCACATCGTTTCCGGCATCGAGCACATCCGCCAGCACATCGACTGCCCGATCGACATCATCTCGATCCCGGGCAACCATGGGCGGACGACAAGAAAGCCGGAATCGAAACTCTATGCCGAGCACTCCTATGACACGCTCGTCGCCGACTTGGTCGAATTGCATTTCAAGGAAGGCGGCAAGTATCCGGACTGGTTCCGGATGTTCAAGCCGATCTCTGGTGACGCACTGATCTGGATCTATGGCTACCGGTTCCTGATCACTCATGGCGATCGCATCGGCTCCCGCGGCGGCGCCGGCTTTGTGGGAGCGGCCGCCACCATCGCTCGCGGCTTCAAGAAGCTGGTCATGGACTATGCCGGCCGTGGCATCACGCTCGACTTCATCATGTGCGGCCACTTCCATGTGGCGCTCGAGCTCGAGGAGGGCATCTGCAATGGCTCACTGCCGGGCCCGTCTGAGTATGCCCGCGATTTTCGCTTCAAGCCCCGGCCTTGCTCGCAGACGTTCCTGACTGTGCACCCAAGGCGTGGCGTGACCCAGATACGCAGAATCGTGCCTGGCGTTCCGGAGGAGGGGTCGCTCTATGAGCCCAAGGAGCCGCCTGTCGATGGTGGCAAGCCCCGTTTCAGGATCCCGGCGATCGGTGAACGCGCATGAGCCTCATGATCGGCCTCACCGGCTCCCGCAACGTCGGCAAGAGCACCGTTGCCAACATGCTGGTTGAAAGCTTCGGCTTTCGCCGCATCCATGCGTTCGACGGCGGGAAGGCCGCCACGCTGGCCTACTTCATGCATCTCGGCGCCACGTCGACCGAAGCAAACGAGATGGTCTACGGCAGCCTTAAGGATATGCCATCCGATCTCCTGCCGGGGCGGGTTTCGCCGCGTTACTTTATGGAGAAACTAGGCAAATTCTTCGGGGTGACGCTAGGCCCAGAATGGACCCTTGGCGCGGAGGTTGCGCGGCATCAACGAAGCAACCCTGGCGCCAAACTGATCGCCGAGAGCCTGGTGTACGAAGCGGCGCATTGGAAAGCCGCCGGCGGAGTCATTGTTCGCGTCGAGCGCCCCGGGCATGTCGGCCCAGTCGGCTGCGAGAGCGATGTGTTCCAAGCGGGCATCGTCGAGGATGTAAAACTGCTGAACGACGGCGGACTCGGCAACCTTCGCCTTGCGGTTGTCGACCTTATGCGGAGGCTCGCGTCATGAGGACATATTTGGCGGGGCCTATGCGGGGTATTCCGCTTTTTAATTATCCCGCCTTCCATGCTGCGGCCGCCAAACTTCGCGCCGAAGGTCATGAGGTCTTTTCGCCAGCCGAGCGCGACACCGTTCGAGAGGGCAAAGACATCTCAATCGGTAATGCTGCCGGCTGTGAGATTCTCGCCGCCGCGGAGCACGGTTTCTCGACCCGCATTGCGCTCGCCGACGACTGTGACTGGATATGCCGGCATGCTGAAGCGATCGCTCTTCTGCCCGGCTGGCAGAATTCGCGCGGAGCCAAGGCCGAGTTGGCACTGGCAGAAGCTATTGGGCTCGAGGTGGTGCACCTATAGCGCCACACGCGAAAGCGTATAAAACTAAATCATCCGCAATCGCGTATACGCCCGCTCCGGTTCGCCGGGGCGGGCCCTTTTTGCGTTTATGGAACCGAAACACCTCTGCGCTATTGAATCGCGTTGCATCACGCGGAGTTTGCATGGCCGAGCGGCTGGCGTTCATTCCTCCCATGACCCCGAAGTTGGCCGCCATGCCGCCCTTGGGAGATGGCTGGATCCACGAGGTCAAGCTTGACGGCTACCGCGCCCAGGTCGTCATCAATGGGCCGAACGATATTCAGGTCTTCACCAAGAGCGGTGCTGACTGGTCACCTAACTTCGCAGGCATCGTCGAGGCGGCGCGCGGGCTCGAGGTCGAAAACGCGATTATCGACGGCGAGGCGGTGATCGTGAATGCCGCCGGATTGCCGGATTTCAATGCGATGCAGCGCATGGTCCGCAAAGACCCCTATGCCGCGGTCTTGGGCGCCTTCGACATCATGCACCTGAACGGCCACGACCTGCGCGATATCGGCTGCAAGGCGCGCCGGGAGATGCTGTTCAGCATCATCAAGCCGAACAGCCGCATCCAATTCAGCGAGGCGCTGCCCGGCGACGCCAAGTCCATCTTCTATCTCGTCGAACAGGCTGGCTTAGAGGGAGTGGTGTCGAAGCGTATCGATAGCCGATACCACGGCGGCCCGAGCTCGAACTGGGTGAAGGCGAAATGCTGGAAGCGCCGACCTCGCCCTCAACGATAGAGTTGCACCTCGTTGCGAACGAACTTGTCCAGCGTGCCTTGGCCGCCGGTGGAGATGTCGACCAATTCCATCATGACCGAGGCATCGGATGCAGCCGACTGGACCGGTTCCGTCAGAAAGAAACTGCCGAAGGCTTCGACCGGAACGCCAGTGCTGTGACCGGATAAATCATTTCCTTCGGCCTCAAGCGCGTTGCAGTTGAGAATTGCGCCATAGAGCAAACGACGGTCGATCGAAGTGATTACCGCTTGGCAACTGTTAGGGGGAGATCCAATCTCATTGCCCGTGGACGGATGGCCGACCAATCCAGCCGACTGTTCGTATTTGTAGACCTCGTAGCGCGTCGGCTTGGTGCCGGCCCATCCTGTGGGTTGTGGGATTCCCCCGAAATTGGTGCTCCAATAAGTGTCCAGTGGCCAGTTTCCGTCGCCCATGCGGCCGCCCATGTATGGGGTGGATTGGTCTCTCGGTAGCCCCATATTGCCAGCCATGCCGAACGTTAGCTGGTTCATGGTGGGGCACTGGCCGGCGCCGCCGGAAGTCTTCTTGGCGCCCTTCCTGACATTGGCTGCGGGGCCGTAGTCGGGGTTGTTGAAGCCGCCGCCTGTGGCTCTGATGCCGAACCGGACGTTGAAAGCATCTTGGACAGGACCCGCGTTTTGACCCGTCTTGGTATCGACACCCTTTCGCCCATAGCAACCCTTCGGCTTAGATGTAGCTATGGTCTCGGCGAGAGCCTGAGCGCCGTTTCCAACCCCTTGTGGAGGCTCAAGGAAACCGAAATTGCCGGGGCCGGCCGCAGCGCCGTTGCCGACCTTGCGGACTTCGATCTGCCGGCGGCGCAGGTTCGGATCAGCCGCGGCCTCTTGAAGGGTGTGGTCCGGGTCACCTTCATATGGGTTGCAGATGAAAATCGGGGTGAAATCACAGACGGCTGTCAAGAATCCCGCCACAGCCTGCGGTCTGATGTCGAAGGTGTTGTTGCTGCTTGCTGGAAAGATCGCTTCGAAGGCCCCCGCACCATCCGCCAAGCCGGACGGGTTCACCGTTACCTCGGCGAATACAGCTGATTTGGAGTCGGGTGCCGCCCAGTTAACGCCGTTGGCATCGACGCCGTCAGCGCCCAAAGCGATGTTGTCGCTTGCGGGTATCCGGACAGGTAGGTCACGGTCACGTCCGCAAGCGCAAGCTTGTGGTTACTGCCCAGCTTCGAAAACTTGGTCGTGTTGCTGAGGAGCGTGGCTTTCGCCCGGTTAGCTCGGTCGATTGAATCCGCTCTGCCATCCAGTTCCGCAGCGGTCGCAAGCGCGAGCGCATCGACACCCTTCTGTAGTTCCTGGTGGAGCGAGTTTGCCCGGCTCATGTCGATCGCCAGAAGGGCAAGGCCGATGAGCGCAGGCAGCATGATAGCCACGAGGATCATCGCGACGCCGCGTTGGTCATCCAAGAATTCACGCAGAAAACGAAACATTGCAGCTTCCCCCTTGCCCAGGCCGCAGATATTTCCTCGTTTTATTAGATTATGCTAAATAATTTGCATGAGCAAGATGGCGGTTAATTGGCGCCAAGGACGTCCTTAATGGCGGCTTTTGTCTCCTCGTCTTGGATCTGCGCCCGTACCTGTCTGGCCTCGGAAAACATCCAAATCTCTTTTGCTGCCAGGTAGGCGGTCGAAATGATGACGCAAATGGCGGCCGCATTGATCAGCTTGTGGTTCATGGTATTTCCTCCCCAGATGGGGTGAATCTTGCGCGTTTTGGTCGCCGCTTGCAAATCCATGTTTCACCTCTCATCGGCGTGTGCATTTCAAGGTCAAGCCGCGCAAGCTCGCGAATGATCCTGCCGAATTGGAGGTCTCGAATGAGCCCTTCGTTTCCAACATCCATGCAATTCATGCGGTAACGGCTCTCAACAAAATCAACCCTTTAACGATAACGCTTCGTTAGGCTTAATAGACCATAAAGACGAGACGTGTCGTCACGGCTGCTCTCTTTGGTCGGGGCGCGCGTGTTTGTGAAGCCTATTCCCGTTGACGCCCATAGTGCCCCATGATATCCCATCCAGACATCAAAGCCTTCGTTCCGTGTCAGGGTAAAGCGTACGCCAATCGGGCAGCCGCGGCGGCTGCGCGTTTGCTGGTTTTTGCCTGTGCGGACGAGGCTGATACGGGGCAGGGAACGCGCTGCGGCGGCGCGTGCGACAAGATGCAGAGGGGTGCGGCGGCGCAAGCGGCTGTAGCGTTTAATGGACCGGTTTCTGTCAAACACGGTGAGCAGGATCGATGCGAAGGGGCGGGTGTCCGTTCCCGGGCATTTCCGTGCCGTCGTGCAGAAGCGCGGCTATTCGGAACTCTATGCGCTGCGCTGCCTGGACCTGCCGGCGATGGATGTCGGCGGGCTCGACCTGCTCGACCGCTACGAGCAGCGCATAGCGCTCGAGGATCCCTTCCTGCAGACGGCGGACGATATGTCGTTCTTCTGCCATGGCGACGGAACCTTCTTGAAACTCGACCAGGACGGCCGCATCACGATGAGCGATTTCCTTCGCGAACACACCGGCATCTCGGCGGAAGTGGCCTTTGTCGGGCGCGGCAATTTCTTTCAGATCTGGGAGCCGGGACGGCTTGCCGCCTATGGGGCGCAGGCGCGGGCACGGCTTTTGCAGCTTCGGCAGGGGACGAAGCCTGGGGAGCGACCGGAATGACGGCAGGCCACGGCGATGACCTTCCTCGCGCCGTAGATGGGCACGCCGTTGGCGGATCGGCCCGCCACATTCCGGTCCTCCTTGCCGAAGTGCTCGAAGCACTGGCGCCGGCGCAGGGCGACCTCATCATTGATGGCACGTTCGGCGCCGGCGGCTACACCAGGGCCATTCTGGCGACAGGCGCCTCCGTGGTGGCGATCGACCGCGATCCGGATGCCATTGCGGCCGGGCGCGATCTTGAAGTGCAGTCGGGTGGTCGGCTGCGGCTGGTGCAGGCGCCGTTCTCGACGCTGGACGAACATGTCGAGAGCGCCGACGGGATCGTGCTCGACATCGGCGTGTCCTCGATGCAGCTCGACCAGGCGGAGCGCGGGTTTTCGTTCCGCGCCGACGGGCCGCTCGACATGCGCATGGCGCAATAGGGCCTCAGCGCCGCCGACGTCGTCAATTCCTTCAAGCCGGGCGATCTTGCCCGCATCTTCGGCTTCCTCGGCGAGGAGCGCCATGCCGGACGCATTGCCCGCATGATCGAGGCGCGCCGCGAAAAGCGCCCGTTCGAGCGCACGTTGGAACTCGCCGACGCCATCGAGACGCATATCGGCCGGGCGCCGAAGGACAAGATCCATCCGGCGACGCGCGTCTTCCAGGCGCTGCGCATTTTTGTCAATGACGAGCTTGGCGAACTGGCCAAGGCCCTGTTTGCGGCCGAACGCGCTCTGAAGCCGGGCGGACGGCTCGCCGTGGTCACCTTCCATTCTCTGGAAGACCGCATCGTCAAGCGTTTCATCGCAGACCGGGCCGATGTCGCGACCGGCTCGCGTCACCTGCCCGAGGCGCATGCGCGCACCGCGACGTTCCGCAAGGCGGGCGGCGGCGTGACGGCCGGCGACGCCGAGGTGGCGGCCAATCCGCGCGCCCGTTCGGCCAGGCTGCGCGCGGCGGTCCGCACCCAGGCGCCGGCGCGCGGCAGCGACTTTTCGATTTTCGGCCTTCCAAAGCTTCCCGGTATCGACCGGCCGGGGGAGAGGTAGCTAAGTGTTTCGTACCAGCGACATTGTCCTGATCGCCGTCATGGTTGCGGTCGCGGCCCTTACCTACAAGGCCAAGCGCGAGGCCGAGGAACAATTGGCCGCCGTGCAGAAGATCCATGCGCAGATACGCTATGAGGAGGACACGATCGACCTGCTCAAGGCCGACTGGAGCCTGCTTACCCAGCCGTCGCGGCTGCAGAAGCTCGCCGAACTCTACAAGTCGCAGCTCGAACTCGAGCCGGTCAGCGCCCGCCAGATCGGCGGTGTCGGCGACCTGCCGGCCAAATCCCTTGACATCCAGGACATCTTGTCGGGACGCCAGGGCGGCATGGCTGATAGTTCGGGCGGCAAGGCGCCGTCGGACGGCAGGGATCCCGTGGTGACCGGAGGCATCGCCCAATGATCGGTAAACTGCTGAAACGTCGCGCCAGGACGAGTGAAGATGGATCGATCGTGGTCGAGGGCGCCCGCAAGGCGACCGGCGGCAAGGGCAGGACGCGCATCGTCATGACGATGGCGGTGTTCTTCGGCATCTTCTCGACCATATCAGGGCGGCTGGTCTATCTCGGCTTCCAGACCCCCGATATGTCGGGCGGTCCGCAGAGCCGGGTGACGGCATCGCGGCCCGACATCGTCGACCGCAACGGCGAAGTGTTGGCCACGGACATCAAGACGGCGTCGCTGTTTGCAGAACCACGCCGGATTGTCGACGCCGACGAGGCGATCGAGAAGCTGTCGACGGTGCTTCCGGACATCGACTATGAGCAGACCTACCATAAGCTGAAGAGCGGCGCCGGTTTCGTCTGGCTGCAGCGGCAGCTGACGCCCAAGCAACAGTCCGACATCATGCAGCTCGGCATTCCCGGTTTCGGCTTCCGCACCGAAAAGCGCCGCTTCTATCCGAGCGGCGAAACCTCGTCCTACATTGTTGGGCTCACCAACATCGACAACCAGGGCATCTCCGGCATGGAGAAATATGTCGACGAGCAGGGGCTGAGCGACCTGCAGGCGTCGGGCCTTGCCATTGCCAAGGATCTCAAGCCGGTAAAGCTTTCGATCGATCTGCGCGTGCAGCATGTGGTGCGCGACGAGATCGCCGCCGGCCTGGAGCGCTATCGTGCCATGGGCACCGGCGCCGTTGTGCTCAACGTCAAGACCGGCGAAGTGGTGGCCATGGCCTCGGTGCCGGATTTTGATCCGAACAATCCCTACAACGCACAAGACAAGGACCGGCTGAATCGCATGTCGGCGGGCCTCTACGAGATGGGTTCGACCTTCAAGAGCTTCACCTCAGCCATGGCGCTCGATTCCGGCAAAGCGACGATGGCGAGCCGCTTCGATGCTTCGCATCCAATCCGGGTCGGCCATCAGGCCATTCACGATTTCCACGGCAAGAACCGTGTGCTGTCGTTGCCGGAGGTGTTCCTCTACTCGTCCAACATCGGGTCGGCCAGGGAAGCCGAGATGGTCGGCATCGAGGGGCATCGCGAATTCCTGCATCGCCTTGGCATTCTGGACAGGATGCAGACCGAATTGCCGGAGACTGCCCGTCCGACTGAACCGAAGGTCTGGAAACAGGTCAATTCATTCACCATCGCCTTCGGCCATGGCGTGTCGACGACGCCGCTGCAAGCGGCTGTGGGCTGCGCGGCGTTGATGAATGGCGGTTTCCTGATGAACCCCACCTTTCTGGTGCGGACGCAGGCGGAAGCGATGGCCACCGCCAAGAGAGTGGTGAGCGAAAAGACCGTCGAAGGCATGCGCTACCTCTATTCGCTCAATGCCGAAAAGGGCTCTGCCAGAAACGCCAGAGTCCCCGGCTACCGCGTTGGCGGCAAGACCGGAACCGCCGAGAAGGTCATCAATGGCCGCTACTCGAAGGACTTGAATTTCAACACCTTCGTCGCCGCCTTCCCGATGGACGATCCGCAGTATCTGGTGTTTACCATTGCCGATGCCCCGCACCCGGAAAAGCCCGGCATGACGGATGTCGCGGCCGCGAATGCTGGGGTTATGGCCGGCAATATCATCAGGCGTTCAGCTGCCATGCTTGGCGTGAAGCCAGATTTCAGCCATGAAAATGGTGCAACGCTGGTTTCCTATCAGTGATTCTTAGGGCGCGCCGGCAACAGCGCGCTATTTTGTTACGGTGAACGGGACTCGATGAAGCTCAGAGATCTAGCCGGTATCCTGCCCGTCGAGGGAATAGCTTCCGTCGATCTGGAGGTTACAGGGATTTCTTCGGATTCCCGCGAGGTAAAAGCGGGCGTTGTCTTTTTTGCGCTCGCCGGAACCAAGGCCGACGGTGCCGTTTATGCCGCAGATGCCGCCGCGCGCGGTGCGGCCGCGATCGTGGCGGGCAAGGGCAGCACCATTGCCGGGCTCCCGGTTCCGGTGCTGGCGGTCGACGATCCGCGCCTGGCGCTGGCGCAGAGTGCGGCACGCTATTTCGGCAAGCAGCCTGAGATCATGGTCGCGGTGACCGGCACCAGCGGCAAGACCTCGGTCGCAGCCTTCACCAGGCAGATCTGGGAGCAAGCCGGTTATGCCGCCGCTTCGATCGGCACCACCGGCGTGGTGGCGCCTGGGCGCAACGACTATGGTTCGCTGACGACACCCGATCCGGTCGCCCTGCATCAATTGCTGCGGGAATTGGCCGATGCCGGCGTCACCCACGCCTCGATGGAAGCCTCCAGCCATGGGCTCGACCAGCGCCGCCTCGACGGCGTGAAGCTGGCCGCCGGCGGCTTCACCAATCTCGGCCGCGACCATATGGATTATCATCCGACCATCGAGGATTATCACCGCGCCAAACTGCGCCTGTTCGACACGTTGCTGCCGAAGGGCGCGCCGGCCGTGATCTTCGCCGACGATCCATGGTCGGCGCCGACGACCGTGGCCGCAAAGGCTGCCGGGCTCAATGTGCTGACGGTCGGCCGCCATGGCGACTTCCTCAGGCTGAAGCGGGTCGAGCACGAACGCCACCGCCAGCGGGCCGAAGTCGAGGCCGACGGCGTGCTCTACGAGATCGACCTGCCGCTGGCCGGTGATTTCCAGATTTCGAACGCGCTGGTTTCGGCGGGTCTTGCCATTTCCACGGGAACACCTGTCGCCAAGGCCCTGATAGCGTTGGAGAAACTGAAGGGCGCGCCGGGCCGGCTCGACCTCGTCGGCACCACCGGCAATGGCGCGCCGGTCTATGTCGACTATGCCCACAAGCCGGACGCGCTGGAAAACGTGCTGGCTTCGGTACGGCCGTTCACCACCGGTCGTGTCATCGTCGTGTTCGGCTGCGGCGGCGACCGCGACCGGGGAAAAAGGCCGATCATGGGCGAAATCGCGACGCGGCTTGCCGATGTCGTCATCGTCACCGACGACAATCCGCGCTCCGAAGTGCCGGAAACGATCCGTGCCGCTATTTTGGCCGCTGCTCCAGGTGCCATCGAGATCGGCGACCGGCGCCAGGCGATCCACGAAGCGGTCGCCATGCTGCATGCCGGCGACACGCTGATCGTGGCCGGTAAGGGCCACGAGGAAGGCCAGACGATCGGCTCCGAGACCTTGCATTTCTCCGATCATGAGGAAGTCCGCGCGGCACTCACGGAGCGCGCAGCATGAGCTTGCTGTGGACCTCCGAAGCGCTGGTTGCCGCCATGGACGGGCGGCCGCTCGGGCCGATGCCGGAGGGGATTTCAGGCATTTCGATCGACAGCCGCAGCCTGCAGCCGGGCGACGCCTTCTTCGCCATCAAGGGCGAGGCGATGGACGGCCATGACTTCGCAACCGCCGCCATCAAGGCTGGCGCTGGCGTGCTGGTGGTGGCCGAAGGCAAGCTGCCGTCGCTCGGCCGGTTGACAGCGCCGATCATCGTCGTCGAGGACGTGCTGGTCGCGCTGGAAAAGCTTGGAGTTGCATCGCGCGCCCGCTCGAGCGCGAAAATCATCGCTGTGACCGGTTCGGCCGGCAAGACCACCACCAAGGAAGCGCTGCGCCATGTGCTGCAAGCCGTAGGCAAGGTGCATGCCTCGGCGCAGTCCTTCAACAATCACTGGGGCGTGCCGCTGACCTTGGCGCGGATGCCTGATGATTGCGACTATGCCGTGTTCGAGATCGGCATGAACCATCCCGACGAGATCCGTCCGCTGGTCAAGATGGTGAGGCCGCATGTCGCCATCGTCACCATGATCGCGGCGGCGCATCTCGGCTTTTTCCGTAATCTGGACGAGATCGCCAAGGCCAAGGCCGAGATTTTCGAGGGGTTGGAGCCCGAGGGGGCCGCCGTCCTCAACCGCGACGATGCCCGATTCAAGCTGCTCGACAAGATGGCCCATGCCGCCGGTGTCGAGCACGTCTACGGCTTCGGCGAGAATGCGCGCTCTACCTTCAAGCTCACCAAATGCGAACTGCATGCCGATCATTCCGACATCACCGCCAGGATCGGCGGCCACGAAGTGACGGCGCGGATCGGCGCGCCCGGTCGCCATATGGTGCAGAACGTGCTGGCGGTGCTGGGTGCGGCGCATCTGGTCGGCGCCGATCTCGACAAGGTTGCTTCAGCACTGGCCGATCTCTCCGCCGAGCGCGGGCGCGGCAAGCGCCATGTGCTGCGCCATCCCGGTGGTTCGACTTCGAGCCACCCCGGTGGACTGATCACGCTGATCGACGAAAGCTACAACGCCAATCCGGCATCGATGGCTGCTGCGATGGCGTTGCTCAACGCGACGCCGGTGACGGGCGAGGGCCGCCGCATCGCCGTGCTCGGCGACATGCTCGAACTCGGCGACCATTCGACCAAGCTGCATGCGGCCCTTGCCGATCTCATCGTCGGCACGGGCACGCAGACCGTTTTTCTTGGCGGCCCGGAAATGCGGGCGCTGGCCGAAGCGCTGCCGGCTGACATCAAGACGGAATACCGCGCCGGTGTCGAGGAGCTGAAGCCGGTGCTGCTTGCCGCGCTCAAGCCGGGTGACGTGGTGATGATCAAATCGTCGAAGGGCATCGGTTTTGCAAAACTGGTCGATGCGCTGCTGGGCAAATTCCCGGCTGAATCGACAACCAGAAAACAGACCTAGGTCGGGGGACGAAAGCGCATGTTCACACTGCTCGTCGATTTTGCGGACAAGGTCTCGGTCTTCAATGTCTTCCGCTACATCACCTTCCGCACCGGTGGGGCGCTGATCACGTCGGCGCTGATCGTCTTCATCTTTGGACCGACCATCATCAATTCGCTGCGGCTGCGGCAAGGCAAGGGCCAGCCGATCCGCGCCGACGGGCCGCAGACACATTTCAAGAAGGCCGGCACGCCGACCATGGGCGGGCTGATGATCCTGTCGGGCATCATCGGCTCGTCGCTTTTGTGGGCGAACCTGTCGAGCATCTATGTCTGGGTGGTGCTGCTGGTGACGCTGGGCTTCGGCTCGATCGGCTTTTACGACGACTATCTGAAGGTCACCAAGCAGTCGCATCTCGGCTTTTCCGGCAAGGCACGGCTGGCGCTGGAATTCGTCATCGCCGGCATCGCCGCTTGGGTGATCATGCACAATGGCCAGGCGCCGTTCTCGTCGTCGCTGACTTTTCCCTTCGCCAAGGAATTCATCGTCAATCTCGGCTGGTTCTTCATTCCGTTCTCCTGCTTCGTCATCGTCGGCGCCGGCAATGCGGTGAACCTGACCGACGGCCTTGACGGCCTGGCGATCGTGCCGATCATGATCGCGGCTGCCTCCTTCGGCGTCATCGCCTATCTCTCCGGCAACGCCGTGTTCGCCGAATATCTGCAGATCCATTTCGTGCCCGGCACCGGTGAACTCGCGGTCGTGCTCGGTGCGGTCATCGGCGCTGGCCTCGGCTTCCTCTGGTTCAACGCGCCGCCGGCGGCTATCTTCATGGGCGACACCGGCTCGCTGGCCATGGGCGGCCTGATCGGCACGGTCGCCGTCGCCGCCAAGCACGAGATCGTGCTGGTCATCGTGGGCGGATTGTTCGTCGTCGAAATCCTGTCGGTCATCATTCAGGTCAGCTATTTCAAGATGACCGGCAAGCGGGTGTTCCTGATGGCGCCGATCCACCATCATTTCGAAAAGCTCGGCTGGACCGAAAGCCAGGTGGTGATCCGCTTCTGGATCATCGCCGTCATCCTGGCGCTGGTCGGCCTGTCGACCCTCAAGCTGAGATAGGAAGCCCTTTGATCCCCGCCGCATCCTTTTCAGGCAAGCGCGTTTCGCTCTTCGGGCTTGGTGGCTCGGGGATCGCGACGGCGCGCGCGCTGATCGAGGGCGGCGCGGACGTGCTGGCCTGGGACGACAATCCCGACAGTGTGGCCAAGGCCGCCATTGCCGGTATCGCGACCGCTGATTTGCGCGGCGCCGACTGGGCGAAATTCTCGGCCTTCGTGCTGTCGCCTGGTGTGCCGCTGACGCATCCCAAGCCGCATTGGACGGTGGAACTGGCGCGCGGCTCAGGCGTCGAGATCATCGGCGACATCGAGCTTTTCTGCCGCGAGCGGGTGCTGAGCGCGCCGACAGCGCCTTTCATCGCCATCACCGGCACCAACGGCAAGTCGACGACGACCGCGCTGACCGCGCACATCCTGAAAGCCGCGGGACGGGATGCCCAGATGGGCGGCAATATCGGCCGCGCGGTGATGACGCTCGATCCGCCCGAGCCCGATCGGCACTATGT
>NZ_RZPB01000006.1:0-30267 GCF_003998535.1 Mesorhizobium sp. M7A.F.Ca.AU.002.02.1.1
CGGCATGATCGCCCCGCCGACGTCACGTGCCGAAAGCGTCAGGTTCAGCCAGTTCGCCGGTGCGGCCATGCCAATCGCCAGCGCCAGCACCGAGACCATGCCGAGGGCTGCTATCTGCGGCGTCGTGGCGTCCGTCTCCATCTGATGGCCGTTGCGTTTGGATTTGTGGGATGTGTTGGCGTGGCCTTGTCGTCGATCATCGCCGGCGCGGGCATGATGCGTAGCGTGCTGTTGCTGGGCGGTCGGCTCTCGACTGCTCATTTCGGCCGCCTCCGGGCGCTGCGTCATCAACCCGTGCTTCAGTCCGCGGGCGACCAGCCAGACATTGGCGGGATAAGCAAGTGTGAAGCCGGCAATGACGCCGATCGACATCACGCCCCAGAACAAGAGCTCGGTCGGCTCCATCGCGCGCATGTCGCGCCCCATCATCAGGAAGCTCATGACGGGCGCCATGCCGGCCATCATGAAATTCATCGAGATGAACTCGGGCAGGAAGCTCTTGCGCACATTCTCCCAGTAGGTGCCGCCCATCATCGATTTCATGAACAGCGACTGGAAGATGAACAGGCCGAAGGCGAAACCCGCCAGATATTCGACGATGAGGTCGAGCCACATAGGCAGGCCAAGCGTTGCCGTGATGACCGCCGCGAGAATGATGCCGGTTGCATCGCCGGCAACGCAGTGGATGGTCGAACCGACGCCCTGCTTCCATAGCGGCCTGGTGAAGTCTTCATGCTCGCCCGGTCGTGGCTCCTTGTCTGCAAGCACATAAAGCAGCAGCCCCAATGGACCCATATAGAGGGTCACCAGGATGAAACCCCATTTCATCACCACCGGTTCGGGATTGTTGCGGTATTGATCGAAGCCGACATAGAGCGTCGAGGCGGCGGCAAGAGCGAACCAGACGGCAAGGAAATAGTCGATTGGCTGGATGAACATGGATGCATCCCGTCGCGGATCAGCGGTTTGTCACAAGCAGCCCCCGCCAATGAACGCAGAACGTGTGTTTATGATCCCGCCGGCCCAATCCGGTTGTGTCGAATTCTCCAGCCTGGCGCTCTTGTCGAAGCATTACGGCGCGGTAATTCCCTTGAAGGCGTGGGCGCTTCGCTGCCTCAACAGGAGCTGGCCATGAAACATCAAACACTCGACCAACTGCATGCCGTCGCCAAGATTGAATCGTCGGCTGCATATTCCGCAATGACACGAAATCAGCGCATAGAGCGCTGGGCTGAACTGCTGGAGCGTAATCCCGAGCGATGCCTTGGCGCGTTTGCAGGCACCGAACATCTGCACCCCGAAGCACGTGCAATGATGCGGGGCGAGGGAACCGCAATTTCGGTTGCTTTCGAAGATCCAGTGCTGCGCGCATCGGGTTTGAAAGACGATACCTACGGCGAGGCAAAGCGCTTTTTCGAGCTGAACGACTGGCAGTTGCACGACATCGTCTGCGATTGCCACGTCGGCTCAACCATGAAAGCGCGCTGGGCTGCGACGCGAGTCCGCTCAGCCGTCAGCGGCAGGTTCTTTGCGTGGTTGCGGCAAAGGATAATGCGCTGACCCAGTTGGGGATCGTCGTCGCCCGCTGCGGCTTACGATCCCCTGTCTTGCCGATTGGATGTCTTGCCGATTGGATGTCTTGCCGATTGGATATCTTGCGATGCGGATCAACGCTTGTCCTGGTATAGCCGGTCGGTCGCCCGGTCGCTTTCCCTTCGTTCGGCGGGCCCACGCCGGCGGCGTGCGATAACGGCATAGGCCAACAGCACGATCAGCAACAATGGGCCGCCGGCAACGACGACCAACCACATGATATCTCCAAACATGGCGGCATCTCCTTTCCCAGACAACCGGCAAGGAGGAGAACCGTTCCGCGCAGCAGCAGGGTAATGCCACCTCGGTCATCAACTTACGGATTGCGTTCGTAGGTTCCGATGAGTTCTGCCTGCTCGAGCGAGTGTTTCTGCGCCTCCCGCCAGATGCGCTCGACGCCTGCGCTGGCCGGAATGGCAAGGCTCGGCGTGTCGAGCGCGGCCAGCCGGAAATGGTAATGGTGGACGCCATGTCCGACCGGGGGTTCAGGGCCGTCGTAATAGGCGTTGCCAAAATCATTTGTTGCTTGCCTAAGGGCACCGGGACCTGGCTTGCCGCTTTCCGCCTCGGGAAGTTCCCTTGTCTCCGCGGAGATGTTGAATACCGCCCAATGACCAAACGTTCCGCTCGGCGCATCAGGATCCTGAACGACGAGAACGAGGCTTTTGGCGTCGTCCGGTACTCCAGACCATTTCAGCGGCGGCGATACGTTTTTGCCGTCTCGTGTATATCTTTCGGGAATTGGTCCGCCTTCGGCAAAGGCGGCGCTGCTGAGGGCAAGTGGCATGGTTCACTCCTTCCGGGGAAGTTGATCGCAGCGATGCCAACGGCATGCTATTTGTTGGTCCGCATCTTTTGTCTTGGATCGATCCCGCCAGCAGCGGTCGTGTCGTTCTCGACATCGCCTTCGACCGTGTTCTCGCCTTCAAGCTCGAACTCTTCGCCTTCCTTGATCGTTCCCTTGGAAGTCCCGATACCAGGATTGTTCGCCAAGTCGGCATCGCTCGGTTTTTTCCATTTCGGATGTTTGGTTCCGGTCATGAGAAAACTCCTTCGACGGGATTTCAGTTTAAAAATGCAAGCCAGATGGGCCGTTCCGGTTCCAGGGCTCTGCTTCATCGGCTCGCCGCGCGCGCCGGTTAGAGCCCGAATGGATAGGTGTCGGGAACGCCGGTTCTTGCATGCTCCGGGCCAAGCGGCGTCACTGCCGCGGTTTTGTCGAACCATAGGAACGCGTCGAACTGCTGGGGCAGGGAAGCGTCCGCATAGTGGCTGCCCAGCTCGGTTTCCGGCCGGTAGATTACCCCGATGAATCGCTCCAGCCTACGTTCCAGCAGCCGCTCACGCAGCGTCTTGTCGCGCCCGAGGTCGAGCAGGAACCGCGACACAAGAGAATCGTGGCAAAGCCGTTCGTAGCTGTCGGCGTGCGACGCGCGAACCTGCTTCACCTCCATTTCGCCATCCCAGTCGCTTGCGGCCGCTACAGTGCCGGAATGCGTGCCCATACCGATTAGCGCTGCCTCATCGCCGAAACGCTGCCGGCAGAGCTGACCGATGTTCAGTTCGTCCCTGACGACACCCATCTCGGTAAAGCGGGCATCGCCGATATGGGAATTGTGCGCCCACACCACCGCCTTGGAGTTGGGGCCGCCGGCGTCCAACAAATGTTCCAAGGTCTCGAACATGTGGGTGTCGCGCAGGTTCCAGGACTCCGCACCGCCATAGTACATGATCCGGTAGTAGTGTTCGGCGGACGCGATCAGCCGAGCATTCTGACTGGCGTCGAGAAAGTCGGTTCCGTCCTGTTTTGCATAATCGAGTTGTCTGGCGAGCAAGTCCCGGCATTGTTCCAGCACGGCTTTCTCGCATTTTTTATAGCCGGCGGTGAGCACCGCACGGCCGTAGGTAGACGGTTCGTGTTGCCAGGGCGTCAGGCAACCATACCGTTCGCGTGCAATCTTGGCTGCCTGGGGATCGACCCGGTCGAGATAGTCGAGGACCGCGCCTATGGACCCGCTCATATTGTAGATGTCCAGGCCGTAGAACCCTGCTTGCTCCGAAGGTTCTAGCTTCTCGTTGCGACGGCGCATCCAGTCGGAGAAGGCCGCGACATCGGTGTTGCGCCACATCCACGTCGGAAACCGCTGGAATGGCGCACCGGCGCCTGTTCGCGGCCGACGATGGCGAACGTAGCGGTCGATCGCCGCCGCATCGGGCCAGTCCGCCTCGACCGCGACGATGGTGAAGCCGTGCCGTTCGACGAGCCTGCGGGTGATCGCCGCGCGCGCCCTGTAGAACTCGGACGTGCCATGGCTTGCCTCGCCAAGCAGAACGACGCGCCGGTCGGCGAACCGGTCGAACAATGCGCCGAAGGCCGGATCGTCGAAATCGGGCAGCGGTTCAGCCGCGGCCGCGATCATATCGGGCAGGCTGATCGGATGCGGATGTCGAAGTGGACGACCGACCTTGGTGACGGTGCCGTTTTCCGACCAACCCTGCTCGCCGATGAGAGGGACGAAGCGCACGCCGCCGAAATCCTCCTCGCTGTAGGTTGCGGCACCTGTCCGGGTGACTTTGAGCAGGCGTTGCAAATCGGGGTCGTCGCCGACCGGAATGACGAGCCTGCCGCCGACATCGAGTTGCTCCTGAAGGGCGAGCGGTGCGCCGGGACCGCTGGCTGTCACCACGATGGCATCGAACGGCGCCGCCTGCGGCCAGCCCTTGGTGCCATCGCCTGTCCGGACCTCGATGTTTCGATAGCCGAGTTTTTCAAACCGCCGTTTCGCCGTTTCTGCCAAACCGGGATGACGCTCTATGGTGTAGACCTGTTCGACGATCCGGCTCATCACCGCGGCGGCGTAACCCGAGCCGGTGCCGATTTCGAGCACGTGGTCACCCGGTTTGACGTCCGCCATTTCGATCATGAATGCGACGATGTAGGGTTGCGATATGGTCTGGCCGTCGGCGATCGGCAGCGGCGTGTCTTCATAAGCAAATTCCTCGAAACCGGGTTCTACGAAGGCCTCGCGTGGAACTTCGCGCATCGCCTGCAGAATTTCACGGTCATGGATGCCACGCCGGCCGACGTGGATATTGACCATTCGATCACGGGCACGAGGAAGATCGAGCATTTTTTAGCTCCCTTTGGTGCAACGCTTCGAGGTTGTCCTTCGCGGTAGCTGCCTTGAACCTGGCCTTCGCGATTCCAGTTTCTAACCGCTGGAGGACTTCAAGGTTCCCGCCTATTTGCGGACAGAGCCGCTCGCTCCACCGGGATAGCGACCGGTCTCTTGGCCGCTCGGGTCGCGACACTGTCCCGGACGGCGGCAGTCGGGGGTTGCTCAAGCGCAAAGATGCCCCAGTTATCACCAGCGAACCGAAAGCTGGAGATGTCGATGAACGACAAGGCTGCCGCGACGCCGCAGGCTATCGGCCACGAACGGATCGACCTCATGGACCGTTACTGGCGCGCCGCGAATTACATCTCGGTCGGCCAGATCTATCTGCTCGACAATCCGCTGTTGCGCGAACCGTTGAAGGCCGAGCACGTCAAGCCTCGGTTGCTTGGCCATTGGGGCACGACGCCGGGCCTGAATTTTCTCTACCTGCATCTGAACCGCGTTATCCGCGAACGCGACTTCGATGTTCTGTTTATCTGCGGCCCGGGCCATGGCGGTCCCGCAATGGTCGCCAACACATGGCTCGAGGGCACCTATAGCGAGATCTATCCCGATATCGGGCAGGGCGAAGACGGCCTCAGGAAACTGTTCCGGCAGTTTTCCTTTCCCGGTGGCGTGCCAAGCCATGCCGCGCCCGAGACGCCAGGCTCCATCCATGAGGGCGGCGAATTGGGATATGCATTGGTTCATGCCTTCGGTGCGGCCTTCGACAATCCGGGTCTGGTGGTTGCCTGCGTCGTTGGTGACGGCGAAGCCGAGACCGGTCCGCTGGCGGCGGCATGGCATTCCAACAAGTTCCTGAACCCAGCGTCGGACGGCGCCGTCCTGCCGATCCTGCATCTCAACGGCTACAAGATCGCCAATCCGACGATCCTCGGCCGCATGGACGATCAGGAATTGCGAGACCTTTTCGCCGGCTATGGCTACGAACCGTTCTTCGTCGAAGGCCACGAGCCGCTTGCCATGCACCGGTCCATGGCCGCGACGCTCGACACGGTGCTCGATCGCATCCGTTCCATTCAGGAGCAGGCACGGGCTCCGGGATGGCATGGTCAACGCCCGAAATGGCCGATGATCGTGCTGCGCAGCCCCAAGGGATGGACCGGGCCGAAGGAAGTCGATGGCGAAAAAGTCGAGGGTTTCTGGCGCTCGCATCAAGTGCCGGTATCGAACGCTCGAGGGAATGAGGAGCACCGCAAGATCCTCGAAAACTGGATGCGAAGCTACGAACCGGGAGAGCTGTTCGACGAAAGCGGGCACCTGTTGCCGGAGCTTGCGGCACTTGCCCCGACAGGGACAAGGCGCATGGGCGCAAGCCCGTACGCAAATGGCGGCCTGCTGAAGCGCGATCTGATGCTTCCAGATTGGAAAAGCCTGGCCCTGGAAGTGCCGCGTCCAGGTGGCGTCATTGCCGAGGCGACGCGGATTTGCGGAAGCTATCTTCGCGAGGTGTTCCGCCTCAATGCCGAGGCGCGAAACTTCCGCCTGATGGGGCCGGACGAGACATCCTCCAACCGCCTCGACGACGTGTTCGAGGTCACCGATCGGATCTGGATGGAGCGCATCGAGCCCTATGACGTCCATCTTTCCCGTGATGGTCGCGTCATGGAAGTGCTGAGCGAGCATCTCTGCCAGGGCTGGCTTGAAGGCTATCTGCTCACCGGCCGCCATGGCCTGTTTTCATGCTATGAGGCCTTCATTCATATCGTCGATTCGATGGTCAACCAGCATGCCAAATGGCTGAAGACCTCCGGCGAGCTCGCTTGGCGCAAGCCGATCGCCTCGCTCAATTACCTTTTGACCTCGCATGTCTGGCGGCAGGATCACAATGGTTTCAGCCATCAGGATCCGGGCTTTGCCGATCTGGTCGCCAACAAGAAGGCCGACACGGTAAGGCTCTATTTCCCGCCGGACGCCAACACCCTGTTGTGGATCACCGATCATTGCCTGAGAACCTATAACCGCATCAATGTCATCACCGCCGGCAAGCAGCCGGGACCGCAATGGCTGTCCATTGAAGAAGCCGGAGCGCATTGCAAAGCTGGAGCGGGCATCTGGGAATGGGCCGGCACGGTTGCTCAGCACGAGGAGCCCGATGTGGTCATGGCCTGCGCCGGCGATGTGCCGACCCTGGAAACACTGGCCGCGACAGACATTCTGCGCTCCGCGATCCCCGACCTGAAAATCCGCGTCGTCAATGTTGTCGATCTGATGACATTGCAGTCGAACACGGAGCATCCGCACGGCCTGCCCGACGGGGACTTCGACGCGTTGTTCACGAAAACACGGCCCGTCATCTTCGCCTATCACGGCTATCCCTATCTCATTCATCGCCTGACATACCGCCGCGCCAACCATGACAACATGCATGTGCATGGCTTCCGCGAGGAGGGCACCACGACGACGCCATTCGACATGGTGGTGCTCAATGAACTCGACCGCTACCATCTCGCGCTCGCCGCCATCGAACGCGTGCCGGGACTGGCCGAAAGGGCCGAAGGGCTTGCCGGCGAACTCCACGGCAGGTTGGCGAAGCACAAGGCCTATGTGCGCGAGCACGGCGAAGACATGCCCGAAATCCAGAAATGGAGCTGGCCCGACAAAGCCGCGACAAAGGGGCGCCAATGATGCGTCGGTCGATCCTGGCGCTGAATGCCGGCTCGTCCAGCATCAAGTTTGCGCTTTACGATCTTGTCTCATCACGGGATATGCAACTCGTTTCACGCGGCACGCTGGACCTGGGCGACAAACCCACACTGCGCGCAAAAGCGGCCGACGGAACGGGGCAGTGCGATCGGCCGCTCACCGCCGACAAGCGGCATGACGCGGCCATAGGCGAGATGCTGAATTGGGTGCAGGGCGAAATTGGGGAAAGAAACCTGATCTGCGCCGGCCATCGCATCGTGCATGGCGGAAGCGAGTTCATCGAACCTGTCCGTCTGACCCCAGACATCATCGACGCCATCGACAAACTTACGCCGCTTGCTCCGCTGCATCAGCCTCGCAGTCTCGCGCCCGTCCGTGCAATAGCCGCCTTGCAACCGGACCTGCCACAGGTTGGCTGTTTCGACACCGCTTTCCACCAGACGATCGATCCGCTCGTGCGGCGCTTTGCCCTTCCGCGCCAGTATGAAGAGCAAGGCTTGCGCCGCTACGGGTTCCACGGTCTCTCCTATGAATACATCGCCGGGCGGCTCAGCGAGATATCGCCAATTTTCGCGGCGAAACACACGATCGTCGCCCATCTCGGCAATGGGGCAAGTCTTTGCGCCCTGCACGGGGGCAAAAGCATCGATACCACGATGGGTTTTTCGGCCCTGGATGGCCTCGTCATGGGCACGCGGTGCGGCGCCATCGATCCCGGCGTGCTGTTGTATTTCCTGCTGGAAAGAGGCATCGCGGCGGAAGAACTGCAGGCGATGCTCTACGAGAAGTCGGGCCTGCTCGGCGTATCCGGTATTTCCGGCGACATGAGGACGCTCGAAGCGAGCAATGATCCTCGCGCGCAAGAGGCGATGGCGCTTTTCGCCTTTCGCGCCGCGAGAGAGGCCGCGGCGCTTGCAAACACGATGGGTGGCCTTGAATGCCTGGTGTTCACCGCCGGCATCGGCGAACGGTCCGCGACCATCCGCAAGGCCATATGCGAAAAATTGACCTGGCTTGGCGTGGTGCTTGAAGATCGCGCCAACAACACCCACGCCGAGATCCTCAGTCGTCCCGAGAGCAAGGTGGAAGTACGCGTGATTGCGACCGATGAGGAAAGTGTCGTTGCACGTCACAGCCGCATGGTGATGCAAGCCTGAACGCTCGCCTCGGCATCGGAAAATCGGCTGTCGGTTCGGCCCGATGAAAGCCCGGGCAAGGGTATTCCCTGTACGAAAATTACCAAGCAAGCGGTCGGGGGAACCAACTGCCCATAGAAATATTGTGCGAGCAATCCCGGCTAACCCCGAGATCGTCGGCCGATGATCAGGCCGACAGCCTTACTTCAGGCATTGGCTGAGGAATCCATGTTTACGGACGACGTTGCGGTGAGGCGCCTGAAAATCCTGGTCGAGCAATATGTCGAGACACGCAAGAAACGCCACGATGTGATCTCTACCGCCAAGGCCGGGACCGCAATTCGAGAGGTGATGCCAAGTTGCCCGCTTTCAGGAAAGGCCTTCGATGATCTGATAGCGGCCTGCGCCATCGAGCATGGCCTCGCTGTGCTCTTCGACAATCCGGGGACATCAGGCACTGAAGTCTGAGGCTGGCGCTTCCGATGCTACCGTCGCGATGAGCAGGAGTTCAGTCGGCATGTCCAGGTACTTTTTCGACCTTCGAGATGAGAGCGGAAGCTTGCAGGAGGATCCCGAGGGCCAGGAATTTTCTGATCTCGCGAGCGCTGAGGAAAACGCGATGGCGTCGGCGAAGGAAATCCTTGCCGAAGAGCTGCTGCATGGCAGGCCGCTGCGTACCGGATTGACCTTCGAGATTTTTGACGAGAACCGCAACCTGGTGCTGCGCTTTCCTTTTGCGCTCGCGGCCGAAAAGGCCGGGGCACCCCCTTAATCCCGAATTGCCTGGCCGATCACCTGCAGGGGCCATACAGGTCGCCTCATGCGGATCCTATCCTTCCGCCTTGAAGTTTCTGGCTTCCTTCTCGACCTTGGGGTTGTCCTTGCCATGCTTTTGCATGAGCTCCTTGGCTTGCTTGGGTGAGACGTCGGTGGTCTCTGCCAAGCGCAATGCCTTCTTGTCCTTGCTTTCGGTCTTCTGCTTCTTGGCCGTCATGGCTCTTGAACTCCCTTGAAGCCTTTTCCGATCGATCTTTGCCGGTGCGAACACCTGAGCATGTCCAGATGAACACTTTCGTTGCCTGGCCTGCTTCGATGACGAGACGTCAACGAGACGATGCCGGTCAGGTTCCGTGCATCGCCTGCTCATGTCCAAACTTGTCACGCCACGCGGCGGTACCGATGGCGGTCGCGGATGAACTCATTGAAGAAGCGGCCTTTTGAGGAAGCTTTGGTGAAAGCGGCATAAGTTGCCGGTGCAACATCCTCATATTCGTAGCGTCTGCCGCTCGGCACAAACCAGACCGACAGGATCCTGGTGGCGGGATCGTATTGCGCATTTCGGATCACGGTCGATGGCATGGTCGCACCCGACAGGTCTGCCCGAATAACCCGTTAGCGATCGTCAGGTTCCGCCGATATCCTGGCGTCACGCACCGCGACTACCGGTCGCGCGGGTTGCCGAACTTCGGGTCGCGCTTCCTTGAATATCGGTCGATGCGTGGCAGGCTGTCATCAAACTCGATCCACGGCAGCCTCAGGTCCCAATAGGCATGGGCTTGCGGCCGAAACCCTTCAGGGTTGTCAAAGAAGCCGATCGTCACATAGAACTCGTCCGGCAGGCCTTCGTCGCTATAGCCTATCGAGCTTCCACAGTCTGGGCAGAACGTGCGGGTGACGCCTGGCGTTTGGGAAAAGGCCTTCGGCGTCCCTCTAAGGAGCTGAAATTGCTTCGGCCGGTAACCAACCCAGATCGTCAGCGGACTTCCGATGGCCCGGCGGCAATCGTCGTCGTGATCGTAGCATATCCAGAAAGGCTCTCCGTCCAGGGCTGCGGCGATCCCTCCGCAGAAGCAGGCTCCGGTTTTCGCGCCGCATCGTCTGTCCACCCTGTTGCGCCTAAGAGAGAGCGGCCGAGTGGCCGCTCCCGTTCAAGGTGAAGTCCTTGAAATCATGCATCGTGATGCTCGGGCATGCTCTTGAGCTGATCCTTGGTCCAGTTCGTCACCGCGTGAACGTCGCCGTCTTCATCGCGCATGAATTCCAACTGGCTTGCGGGAACGGCCACCGGCTTGGCGCCAATGCCGAGAAAGCCGCCGACATCGATGACGACCTGACTGGCGGCTCCTGAGCCGTGCACATGCGAAACGCTGCCGACTTTGTTGTCGTCTGCGTCGTAAATCGTGGCGTCTTCGAGAATGTCTGGTGTCAGTTCGGTGCTTGTGAGGCGTACGTGGTTGGTGTGATCCATCTTTCGAGACTCCTGTTGGGTGGAATATTTGAACCTCTCAGCCGAGCAATCGTTCCGAACAATTCCGGGGGCGACGGACGGACGACGCAAGGACGCTAGAAGCCTCAACTCAGCCTCCGTCCGAATTGACTCGCAAAGCTCCGTACGGAAGCGTACAAAAGGAAATCGTCAGCAGCACAGTTGGGGCGCTGACGCTTGGGAGTGACCATCGCTCTTGCCCATCACGAGGCATGGTGTTGCACGGCGAAGGAGCCCGAGCACCCCGGTCTGCCATTGGGCGCGATGACCGCGCTGGCGCGGGATACAGGCGCCACTGAACAACAGATACGCGAAATCATATCGCTCCTCGGGTTCGATCGCGCCTCTATCCTGCGGGAGGCTCGTTTGCTGGCGAAAGATAGTCAGCCAACAAGGCCTTCGAGTCTTCAGCAGTAACTGTCGGTTTCATACCAACGCGCCCGCCCGTCTAGTGCTGCGCGAGACGAAGTCTATGGTTCGTTACCGTCCGCTCGTTCGACGGGCGCGGCCGGCTAAGAGATCCCAGTGCTCTTGCCCAAGGGAAAAGAGTCTCGTGGATTACCAGACACTGCAAGCCAAGAGCGAATTGCTTCGCCGGATGAGCGCGGACGATTTCGCGCGGCTACGTCCGCATCTGGCGAGTGTTTTTCTTGAGTTGCGCGCGCCGCTGGAGACCGCGGGGCAGAAGATCGAAGCCGTCTATTTTCTGGAAAGCGGGCTGGCCTCGGTAGTGGCGAGGACTTCGCCTGCGACCGAAGCCGAAGTCGGAATCATCGGGTTCGAAGGAATGACCGGTTCGGCCCTGGTCATGGGGGACGACCAGGCCAACTTTGATTGTTACGTCCAGTCGACATGCGAGGCTCTCCGGATAGAGGCTGCCCCCTTCGTCGAAGCCCTGGAGGACAGCCCTACATTGCGGTCGTTCCTGTTGCGCTATGTCCAATATTTCCATGTTCAGACAAGCTATACGGCATCGATCAACGCGCGGCAGAGCCTGGAAGTTCGACTGGCAAGATGGCTTTTGATGTGCAGCGACCGCACTGTCGGCGACAGGCTTATGATAACCCATGAATTTCTGTCCATCATGCTTGGTGTGAGGCGTCCGGGGGTTACCGTCGGCCTCCAGATGATCGAAAGTTACGGTTATATCCGAGCGCGCCGCGGAGAGATTACGATCCGCGATCGAGACGGTCTCATGACGTTGGCGCGAGATTCTTACGGTCCACCCGAAACCCAGTACCGCCGGCTGATCGGAGATTTGGGCTCGAAGCATCCCGCGAGGCAGGAGCGGCCTCTCGTTTGAGCGCGCCGGGCCAACAGAGGCTTCTCCGCCACAGAGCCGCCAGCGGACATTTCGAGTGGCCGGCGCGATGATGCCGGTGAGACACCGTTGCCTAAACCCGCGCCGGCCACTGCGGCATGTTTTGGGGATGCCGCGTTGCCAATCTAGTTGCCGACAAGCAACTGGCAACGAAAGCTCACGGTTTGGTAAGAACCGTACGTACATGCACGCAAACTCCCTCGGTCGCGTTCAAGGCATGCTCGCGAAATCCTGAGTTGAATACAGTCCCTCGATAAAATCCGGATTGGCAGGCCCTGTCCGTCGTTGTGGTGACGTCCGCAGGGTGGGTGCAGATTGGCTGGCCAGGTTCCGATATTGCCAGGCGGGCTGGCCTTCACCATCTTAGCTGGGATGGCGACACCCAAATCGAAAACACTCGACTCCGGCTCATCCGGGCTTCAGCACGATCTCTTTGGTGCTGCCGACGACCTACCGGAAGGTTTCTTCTATCAGCCCGAGTTGATCACGGCGCAAGAAGAAACGGAACTCGCCCGGCATCTGGAAGGCCTGCCGTTCGAGGCGTTCGATTTCCATGGCCATCTGGCAAACCGGCGCGTCGTCGGTTTTGGCCTGCGTTACGACTACGACAGACGCCAGGTCGTCGAGGCGCCGCCGATCCCTGACTTCCTGCTGTCCCTGCGCGACAAGATCGCAGCGTTGGCAGGCCGGCCCGCCAACGCCTTCGCGCAAGTGTTGATCAACGAATACCGGCCCGGCGCCTGCATCGGCTGGCATCGAGACAAGCCTCATTTCGAAGACGTTGCGGGTGTTTCGTTGCTGGCGCCTTGCAGCTTCCGGCTCCGGCGGAAGAATGGCACCAAATGGGACCGCCGGACCATCGTCGTCGAACCAAGGTCGGCGTATCTCATGACCGGACCATCGCGCATGGAATGGGAGCACAGCATTCCGGCGGTTGACCTGCACCGCTACTCGATCACCTTGAGGACATTGCGCGCCAACTCCGCAGGAGCATCGCGCGCCGAGCCGTTCTGTCGCATTGCCAGCGCCATCACGAGTTCTTGAACGCAAAACGGTTCCGGGAACCTCCCAACCACAAGTTGGTTTGGAGGACAGGTACAGCTTCAAAGGTGGAGAATGTCCATGGCCCGTGCCCGATCCGTGTTGGTGGCAGCCAGGCGTCCGTTCCATAAAACGCCGATGGCGGTCGCAAACGCATGTTTCGTCGGCACATTGCTGACCGACGTTGCCTATTGGCGAAGCGCTGAAATGATGTGGGCAGATTTTTCCGCCTGGCTGCTCCTTGCCGGCCTGGTTGTAGGCGTGCTCGCGGTCCTTGCAGCACTTGTCGATTTGTCTACCGGCCGACTTGCCCGTCAAGCCGGGCCTGCATGGCCATATCTCCTTGGCAGCCTCGTCGTGCTCGTCATATCGCTCTTCAACGCACTGGTGCACAGCCGTGATGCCTGGACCTCGGTCGTGCCGACGGGGCTCATCCTGTCCGCCGTCGCCGTGATCGTTATCCTCTTGCTGGGACTGCTGGGATGGAGCTCCGGCCACACTCAAGTGGAGGTGGTCGAATGAATGTCTCCGCCAGACATATCCGGCGTATCGCGAGCCTCGGTCTGCTGTTCGGATCGATTTTGGCGCTGCCCGCATGCAGCGATAACGAACCGGATCCCACCGATCAGGTCGGAGCAAACCCGACGCTGCCTGAACCTATTCAGTATCTGGTGCCGCCCATGCATGTCGCGTCGGTCGTCGGTTGGAAACAAGACGAGAAGCCGACCGTCGCCAAGGGTTTGCAAATCCAGGCCTTTGCCAAGGGCTTGAGGCATCCGCGCTCGCTTTACACATTGCCGAATGGTGACGTTCTGGTGGTCGAATCCGTGGCGCCGCCCGGTGCCGCGATCAAGCGGCCGAAAGACCTGATCATGGGCTGGATCGAGTCGATGGCGACCTCGGGCGGCGGCACCGAAGGAAGCAACCGTATCACCCTGCTGCGGGATACGAACGGCGATGGTCTGCCCGATGTCCAGGAGGTCTTCCTCGATCATCTCAATTCGCCCTTTGGCGTGGCCCTGGTCGGCAACGATCTCTACGTCGCCAACACCGACGCCATCGTGCGTTATCCCTACACGTCGGGCGACACCAAGATCACCGCGCCGGGCGCCGTGCTGACGCCATTGCCCGGCGGACCTATCGATCACCACTGGACAAAGTCTCTCGTGGCCAGCCCCGACGGGTCTCGGCTGTATGTCGGCATCGGATCCAACAGCAACATCACCGAGAACGGCATCCAGGCGGAAAAGGACCGGGCCGCCATCTGGGAAGTCGACAGGGCCACTGGCCGCTATCGTATTTTCGCGAGCGGCCTGCGCAATCCCAACGGGCTGAGTTGGGAGCCGCAGAGCGGCGCGCTGTGGGCTGTGATCAACGAGCGCGACGAGCTCGGTCCTAACCTGGTTCCCGACTACATGACCTCGGTCAAGGACGGCGCGTTCTATGGTTGGCCGTACAGCTACTATGGTCAGCATGTCGACCCGCGCGTGATGCCGCAGCGGCCGGACCTCGTCGCCAAGGCGATCCCTCCCGACTATGCCTTGAGTTCCCACGTCGCACCTCTGGGCTTGACGTTCTACACTGGAACCAACCTGCCGGAGCTCTATCGCAACGGCGCCTTTGTTGGCGAGCATGGTAGCTGGAACCGCAAGAGCTTCAACGGCTACAAGGTCGTTTTCGTGCCGTTTAAAGACGGTCATCCAGATGGCAAGCCGCAGGACGTCGTCACCGGTTTCCTCGGCAAGGACAACAAGGCGCACGGGCGGCCCGTCGGCGTTGCCGTCGACAAATCCGGCGCGCTGCTGATCGCCGACGATGTCGGGAACACGGTCTGGCGCGTAACTTCCACGAGCCAGTAGGCACCTGCATAACGCTGATCGCTTCACTATCTCGGTGCGAATTCCACCAGCGCCTTGACGAATTCTGCCGGTGCCTCGATCGGCAGGAATTCGCCGCAGTTGGCGATCATGTGACCTTGCAGGTTCTTTGCGCCAGACATCCTCAGACCTTCGAGGTAATCGTCAATCGATCCAAAATCCGCGTCGCCGCGGATATAAAGGATCGGAACTTCGATGCGCGCCGGGGCATTGGCCTCGGCATCCTGCTTGAACGCGCGATACCAATCAAAGCCGGCCTTAAGTGCCTCCGGCCTCGCATAGGCCTGCGTCAACGTCTCCCGCATTTCATTGGTCAATGCTTCGGGACGGCCGGCGAGCAGATCGAAGAAAAAATCGAAGTAGGCGCGTTGATGGCCCGTCACCAGCAACTCCGGTAACTCAGGCACCGCATGAAACGCAAAGTGCCAGATGCCCGGGTTTGCGACTACCTTCGTCCATGGATGAAGGCCGGGGATAACCGTATTCATCGGCACCGCGCCGACGATGCGACCGCCATGATGGCGAGCAGCAGCGAAGGCAATCATGCCGCCCACATCGAAGCCTGCAACGACGATGGATTTGGCCCCAAGCGCCTCGGCGGCTGAAATCACAATATCGGCAAGAACCTTCTTTTCCGCCGACGGCGGAGTGCCACGCGATTCACCGATCTCCGGAAGATCGAAAGCCAGCGTAAAGTATCGCGTGCCGAGTTCATCGAGCACACCATCATAGATTTTCCGGGAATGGGGCCAGCCGTGCAGAAGGATCAAGGCCGGTCGGCGCGGATCGCCGGCCGTGGATACCGCCAGCTGCATATCGCCTGCTTCGAGGGTCTGGACGAGCATCGTCTATCCATTTTCGGGAACTCAGAAGAAAACGAAGAGCGAACGAATAGGTTGCCCCACCAGTTCAATCTGCGTCGCTCGCCGCTGTCCGTTCTCCAACGTCTGTGCTCAAGGACCAGCCCGCTTTCTGAGCCGGCTCGACCGTCACCAAGTGGGAGGAGGGGGCCATCCACCGGCCCTGTTGGTCCGCCTGCGGAACAAGCATTTAACCCTGGCGTTAGAATGCCGGGCGATCCCGCAACGGGCGAATGGGCAGTCGCGAAGTCGTCGCGGCGGTTTGCAATTAGGACAATGCAGGGAGATTCACATGCCGCTTACGGCCTTCGCACTCAATTGCTCGCTCAAAGCTTCGAACGACAGGGAAAAATCCTCCACCGATCGGTTGCTCGCCGATGTCCTGGCGGCGTTGATGCAATACGATGTGAAGGGCGAGATCGTGCGTGCGCTCAGCCACGATATCAAGCCCGGCGTGCTCTCCGACATGGGCGAGGGCGACGATTGGCCGAAACTCAGAAAGAAGATACTGGCGGCCGACATCTTCGTGCTCGGGCTTCCGATCTGGCTTGGCCAGCCCTCGAGTGTGGCCAAGCGCGTCCTGGAGCGGATGGATGCCTTTCTCGAGGAGACGGATGACAGAGGGCGAATGCCGGCAGCAGGAAAGGTGGCCCTGGTGGCCATCGTCGGTAATGAGGACGGTGCGCATCACTGCCACGCGGAATGCTTTCAGGCATTGAACGATGTCGGCTTCACCATCCCGGCCAATGGCGGGGTCTACTGGGTTGGCGAGGCGATGGAGGACGTCAACTATGTCGACCTGCCGGCAACTCCGGAAAAAGTCTCGGGTGCGATCGAAATGGCAGCCTCAAACGCCGCCCATCTCGCTGGATTGCTGAAAGACCAGGGCTATTCGGGCGTCTCGGGATGACCTTTGTTCGCCTAAACAACTTTGAGCGGCCAGACATTGCAGCGTCGATGAGGTCTCAATCGGGAACAGGAAGGCTTGTAGCGAGTTCATATTCTCATCAGCCGGCGACCGCCGCTCCGTCTACACGGCGCGAAGCCGCAAACAGGAGAGCAAGTCATGGGTCTCGGCACAATTCTTATCATCATTCTGATTATCGCATTGCTTGGCGGCTTTAGTGGACTTGGCGGCGGGCCATTCTACGGCACCGGCTATTACGGGGGCGGCGGCCTCGGTCTTCTGCTGCTTATAGTCATAATCCTGGTCGTGCTCGGGCGTCTCTAGCCGAGTCCGCCATGCGGTGGCAGATTGTATCACCTGCCGCTTGCGGTTCTCTTCGGAGTTGCTTTGAATCCATAGCAGTCCGGCAATGACGGTCCGCCCTCTGGAGGGCGGACCACTCGTCGGACATATCAGGTCAAAATCAGCACGATCTTGAACGTATCCGGATCAACGATGACGATCCGACCGTCCGCAAGCACGAAATACTCGTAGCTTTCGTAAGCGGGAACGATCTTGACGATACGAGCCGGCAGCCGATGCAGCCTGACCTTGTGCCGCGGAACTTCGACGCCGACGCTGATGTCAAAATTGACATTGGACACAGGCTCGACCTTCGTCTCCCGGATAATCTGAGTGACTTGGGTTTTCTGCTCCACCGTCACGTTGTTGATGGAACCGGTCGACGTCGTATCCTGTGTCGAGGCCTTGCCCTGGGCCTGCTGGTCGGTGGTGGTGCCGGTCTTGCCCTGAGCCTGCTCGTCGGTCTGCATCTTGGTCTTGCCCTGGGCCTGCTGGTCGGTGGTGGTGCCGGCCTTGCCCTGAGCCTGCTCGTCAGTCTTCAGCTTGGCTTTGCCCTGGGCCTGCTGGTCGGTGGTGGTGCTGGCCTTGCCCTGAGCCTGCTCATCGGTCTTCAGCTTGGCCTTGCCCTGGGCCTGCTGGTCGGTGGTGGTGCCGGCCTTGCCCTGAGCCTGCTCGTCGGTCTTCAGCTTGGCTTTGCCCTGGGCCTGCTCGCCCATCTTGGAGCCGTTCTGGCAGTCAGCCTGCCCGGAAGCGCAGTTGGCGTCTGCGCCAGATTGGCTTTCGGTCTGTTGTGTCTGAGCCGCCGCCGTTCCACAGCCGAGCCCGATGGCCAGCATGCTGGTAATGAGAACACGTTTCATGGGAAATCTCCCTGGGTAAGGTTCGTCCCTTCACTGGGTAGAACCAGCACCCAAAAAAAATGTTCCGAGATAGATGCGTGAGTGCTAAAAAACGACCCCGCTTGAGATCATACGATCGCGGGCGGAAGCCGCCGTTAAAGCGACCTTTTCAACCTTGGCGATTGCCCTAGCTGTCTCCGGAGAGGAGACCGACATGGCAATCTATAGTCTGAGAGTGGTCAGCTTCATTTTCGTTGCCCTGGCTTTCGCTCCGGCCGCCGCGCATTTCTTCGCTATGTTCAACAAGATGAAGCTCGACGGGCCAAACTATCTGGCTGCGCAGCGCGCCTATGATGGATGGAGCCTGTTCGGCATCGTGGTGCTGGGAGCATTGCTCTCCACGGCCGCCCTGGCGATCCTGCTCTATCGAGCGAGCGCATCTTTCGGCTTGGTTGTTGTCGCCTTTCTAAGCATCGGCGCCACGCAGTTTGCCTTCTGGACGCTGACCTATCCAATCAATCAGGCGACCCGGAACTGGACTGTCCTCCCTGAAAACTGGGAGCTGCTGCGGCGCCAATGGGAGTATTCGCATGCCATCGCCGCAGGCCTCAACGCCTTGGCGTTGCTGGTGCTTTTCATATCGGCGCTTCGCCCTGCGGTGCGTTGAACGACCACGTCGTCACCAGCACGGCCAGCGGGCAGGAACCACCATGAAGCGGAATCATTGAAACGCCAGATGTTCCAGCGCGGCAGGAAAAATGAAACGGTACTATTTTGATCTTCAAAACGGTGACGGCACGGTACCCGACGATGACGGGCAGCTGTTCGAATCCCGGGAACAAGCCAGAGCGGAAGCAATTCGTATTTTGCAGGATGTCGCCCAAGACGAAATGCCCGACTGCGATTTCGTCAAGATAACCGTCAAGGTACGCGATGAGATCGGTGCGCAGATGTTTGAGGCGTCGCTTGTTCTGACCTCCGGATGGAGCGTTTGATGTCGCAGTGCTAGCGGCGATACCGCACCGGGATTTGCACGACATTCTCCGATCCAGGCAGATCAAAGGCCATGGCCAGCTGACGTACGGAGGCCATCTCCACGATCAGTTCTTCAATCGAAAGGTCTGGCAGGCCGGTCTTCACCCTCTGCCTCACCCTGGCCGCAAGTTCATGAACCCGCACCGGGACGAAAAGCGGGCTGTCGTCCAGCAGCTTGCTGATTTCGATGACCACATCGGCGTCGATGTCTTTCGGCAATTCCCGCATGAGCGTCACCTCCAATCGAAGCAACAGCCCGCCATGTCGATGCGACGAGCGATCCGGCGTTGAGCGCCGGGCAGTGGGATCGGAGAGGGACGTGCTCGGCGCTGGCCGATATCCTGATTCATAAAACTGCGAGCATAGGTGTGTCACGAAAAAATATCGGTACGAAATTTACCAAGCCGGTCATCCCATGCAATCCACAAGGGCCTTCCCGAAATCCGGCAGCGGCTGTTGCCGACAGAGGAGGAACAAAAAATATGGCCCGGAATTGAGACTGACGAATTGGAGGATCTAGCCATGGACAGCAGGGAAGAAAAGATCAAACGACGGGCCTATGAAATCTGGGAACAAGAGGGCCGGCCGGTAGGCCGCGAGCAGGAGCACTGGGATCGGGCCGTGCAGGAGATCGAAGCTGAGGGTTCGGAGACTGAACGTGGCCCGGTTCTGCCTGACCCGACAGTTGCGGCCGATTCCAATAGCTCGAAGCGTTGATCGGCAATCCCATGGCGTCTTGAGGACCCCGGTCGGGCAACCAAATTGGCGGAACCTCGTTTGCCGGGCATCAACCAGAGGAGGTTTCGATGAAGAGGTTCTTTTCATTCCTGGTCTTGGCCGCTGCCCTTGCGCTCGGCGCCTGCGACAACAACACCGAGCCGATGAAAGCCACCAGCAACAAGAACCCACAGGTTGATCAGGCCGCCAGACCAGGCCCCACGACTGGCGGCGACCAGCCAGCTACGGTGCCTCAGAGCAAATGAACTCCGTCTCACATTGCGACACACCTCTGCTGCGCGTCGCCTATCTCGATGGTGGACCGCAGGACGGCGCCCCGGTTATCCTGCTGCATGGCTGGCCCGACGACGCGACGACATACGCTCGTATTTCGCCGATGCTTCATGAAGCTGGCTTCCGGACGTTTTCCCCTTGGTTGCGAGGCTTTGGGCCGACATCGTTCCTGTCGAAAGAAACCATGCGCTCGGGCGAGATTGCCGCGATGGCGCAGGATGTGCTGGATTTTGCAGATGCGCTTGGCATCAGCCGCTTTGCAGTTGTCGGACATGATTGGGGCGCTCGGATATCCTATCTGCTCGCGTCGGTTTTTCCGGACCGCATCAAGTGCTGCGCTGCGCTGTCCCTCGGCTGGCAACCAGGCAAACCAGCAACGCCGACGCCCGAACAGGCGAAAGCATTTTGGTATCAATGGTTCATGGCGACCGCACGGGGCGCCGAGTTCGTACGAAAGAACGGCAAGGAATTCGCCAGGTATCAGTGGGACAGCTGGGGTCCATTAGGCTGGTTCGACGACGCCATTTTCGATGGCGTTGCGAGCTCGTTCGAAAATCCTGACTGGGCGGATGTGACGTTGCATTCCTATCGGGTCCGGTGGGAAGAGGCCGAGCCCGATCCGCGTTATGCTGAACTCGCCCGCCGGCAAGCAACGGTCAAGATCATCACCGTGCCGATCCTGACGCTTCACGGTGGTGACGACCGCGTTGTGTTTGCCCAGTCTTCAGAGGGGCTCGAAGAGCATTTCACCGCGTTCTACAGGCGGGTGGTGCTGGATGGCATCGGACACTTCCCGACGCGTGAGGCTTCTGATCAGGTTTCGCGAATGTTGGCTGCGTTTCTCGATAGCCATGGCAAGCGCTGAAGGAGGGGCGCCATCGACCCCATAGTAAAGGCCGGAACCTGACGCATCGCCGCGCATTTCGTCTCCATGCATGACGAACCGAAATGCGGTCTCGCAATCAATCGGCAGCCAGGGAGAATTTGGATGCAAGCTTCAGGCGCAATCTCAAGACACCATGCTGGCCAGTTGGCCATAGAACCGTTTGCGGGCACGGTGACGGTACGATTTTCCGACGCCATAGTCGCTGCCACGGAACGGGCGAAAGTGCTTCAGGAAGAAGGACATGAGCCCGTGTTCTATATTCCTTTCGAAGACATCTATTTTGACCTTTTCGAAAAAACGAACACCACCAGCCGCTCCCCTTTGAAAGGTACCGCGAGCTACTGGCGCGTCCATGCCGTGGGCAGCTCGGCTGACGATTTCATGTGGGCGTACGAGACGCCTGAAACCGCGGCGCGGGCCATTGCACGTCATGGTGCATTCGATCCGGAAAAGGCGCGCATCGATGTCGAGCCCGCGGAGGACAGAAGGCATACGCCCCACGTCACGGAGTAGATTGCCCGTTCTCATCGGCGCGAGCTGAAATTCAAGGCAGGTGCTAACCGCGTGGAAACTCTTCATCAAGGATGCGTAGTGCCTCCTCGTATCTGACGGTTGATGCCCCGGCCTGTCGTGCCTGCCAGATATTGTCCGCCAGATCCGCGCGCTTCACCGGCAGCGCCAATGGATTCGATGCCGCTCGTCGCACGAACGCGAAGTAATCCTCGCCGTCCCTACGCGACATGGCGTCGACGGCCGACGCGATCGTCGGGCCAAAACCGGCCTCTTCCAACCTGGTCCGGTCCCAGCCTTCGCCCTTTTCCAGGACGTCATGGAGATAGGCGACGACCTTCTGATCCTTGGTTTCGACCGCGTCAACGACACGGCGACAGTGCTCGATATAAGGTCGCCCGGTCTTGTCGCGCTGTGCCTGGTGGACCTCTTCGGCAATCTTGGCCGCCCGGTAAAACATGCTCATCAGGCTTCCCCTTCAGACATGGTTTCACCATCGCTCCTCGGTGTCGTGGTGCGGCAGGTCCATTCCGCAGCAAACCCAGCCAAGTCGCTGCCTCGATCCATAATTGTAGCGCGGCTCCAGGCGAGCCGGATCGTCGAACGTTCCGACATGAAGCGCGATCTCTCCCGGCGATGCGTCATAGGCGAGGCTGAGCGGCGATCCGCAGGCGGAGCAAAACCCCCTGCAGGCAATCGGCGAAGACCTGCGATAGGTCGGCGTCGCATCGGTCCAGGTCACGCTTTGGGAAGGCACCCAGGCCAGAACCGCGAACGCACTGCCGGTCGCTCGCCGGCACATATCACAATGGCAGTAATGCACTCTCGGTTCGCTTCCAACGCGGAAGCGGATCGTGCCGCAGAGACATCCTCCGCTCAGTTCCATTTTGGCGCCCCGGTTGACTTGCGGCTCCAACGCCTCTCGCGCGGTCTCATGCGAGCACCTCCATTCATCACAGCGAAAACGCCGGTCATTTGCGTCGGTTCCTGTTGGCTATCTCAGGAACCAGTGCTTGCGCGCGGCGTTGCGTGTCTTTGCTGGCAAAATGAGGAGTCAGGAATGCTTGGCCGGTCGGAGACGCACTGATGTCGATGCCGGGGCTGGCATACGGTCCCCTGGGCGATCGATGCATGCATGTCTGCGTGGACATGCAGCGGCTGTTTGCCGAGCCGTCTCAATGGGCAACACCCTGGATCACCCGGGTTCTCCCGCAGATCGAGACGCTGGTCGAAAGACGCGCGCCGCAGACGGTCTTTACACGCTTCCTGCCAGCCAAGAAGCCGGGGCAGGGCGTCGGCACCTGGAAGCGCTATTATGAGCGCTGGGCTTCACAGACGATCGAGACGATCGGGCCTGAAATGACCGAACTGTTGCCGTCTTTAGCCGGCTACTGCCCGCCAGCGGCGATCATCGACAAGCACATCTACTCGCCCTGGTTCGAAGGGCGCCTCAGAGCCTTCCTGGTGGAGCGCGGCATCGATACGCTCGTCATCACCGGTGGCGAAACGGATGTTTGCGTTCTGGCCACGGTGCTCGGAGCCATCGATTTCGGCTATCGCGTGGTTCTCGTCACGGACGCGCTATGCAGTTCTTCCGATTCAACCCACGACGCACTGCTGACCGTTTACCACCAACGTTTCGCGCAGCAGGTCGAGACGGTTGAGATGGAAACGGTTCTCTCGAACTGGACTTGACGTTCGCCAACTCGGCTCGGCGGAAAGTGTCCATGCTTCCTTGCGCGGTTTGGCTGCCTATCTGTTAAGAGAATAACGGACACCAGAACGGATAGCAGACGTGACGCAACGATCGGGAAGTGCTGATCTTCCACTCCATGGCGGGCGCGTGCCAAAATGGCTCGGCGACCGCATGACGCGTCTTGGCGCCGTGATGTGCGAAGCGATCATTCATCACTATGGTCGAGACGAACTGCTGCGACGGCTGGCGCATCCGTTCTGGTTCCAGTCCTTTGGTGCTGTCATGGGCATGGATTGGCATTCGTCGGGGATCACGACCAGCGTCGTGGGCGCTTTGAAGCGTGGCCTCACGCCGCTTTCCGGCGAGCTCGGCATTCATGTCTGCGGTGGTCGCGGCGCGCATTCGCGAAAAACCCCGCATGAACTCGAAGCCATCGGCCAACGCGTCGGCTTTGACGGAGCGGGCCTGGCCACCGTCAGCCGTCTTGTCGCCAAGGTCGACAGCGCCGCAGTCCAGGACGGTTTCGATCTTTACCTGCATGGTTTCATCGTCACCGATGACGGTCGCTGGGTCGTGGTGCAGCAAGGCATGAACGGTGACAGCAAGGTGGCGCGCCGCTACCATTGGCTCTCCGAGGGGCTCAAGAGTTTTGTCGACCAGCCGCATGCCGCCATCGAGGGCATCAATCAAGGCGAGATCGTCAACCTGACCGACAGGCGCGCCGACGCGTCGCGCCAAGGGCAACTGAACCTTTTGCAGGAGCTCGGACCCGATCGCATCCTGGGCGAGCTTGCAGCATTGGAGCGTTGCGCGGAGCCGAGGCGCCGGCAGGAACCGGAGCAGCCGCTGCTGCCGCATTTGGTCATGCCGGCCCATCACGACGTTCGCGAAAGCGATGTCGTCATGCATCGTCTTCACGGCAATATCGCCGCCGCCGCGGACCGCGGTCCCACCGATTTCGCCGAGCTCCTTCTGGTCCCCGGCGTCGGCGCGCGCACGGTGCGCGCGCTGGCCCTCGTTGCCGAGGTGGTGCATGGCGCGCCTTGCCGCTTTTCCGATCCCGGCCGCTTCTCGCTGGCGCATGGCGGCAAGGACAGGCACCCGTTCCCTGTGCCGCTTAAGGTCTATGACGAGACGATCGGCGTGCTGAAGTCGGCCGTGCAAAAGGCAAAGCTCGGTCGCGATGAAGAAATCGGCGCCTTGAGGCGGCTCGACGATCAGTCGCGGCAAGTCGAACGATACGTCACCGGCCTCAGCCTGAAGGAAATTGTCGCGGGAGAATTCGACCAGTCGCATCTGCTTGGCGGGCGCAGCGTGTTCGGGTGGGAAGCGGCCCCGGACACAGCACCTGCTGAGCGGAGCAAGAAGGCCTGAGAACGAGCTAGAGCGGCTGTAGATCAATCGTCCAGATCGATGAGCGCGACACCGAGATCCGGGCGCTTGCTGCGGCGCAGATGGCCGGGCGCTTCCACCAGGGTGATTTCGAGCGTTGGCCGAACGATGCCATCAAGCAGATGTCCACCCCGGGTGGTGCCATCGCTCAATCCCAGCACCGCATGGACGTGCAGGCTGGGCTTATCGTCATCACCCAGTGCGACATCGCCGATCGCGCTCAGAACCTCGCACTGTTCGTCGATAGGGATTTTGCGGTAGGTCTTCGCGTCCGGATCAAACCAGCCCACGGTGGCTTTTTCGAAAGCCCCTATGGCGGTCAGGGACGCGCTGCCGATCTTCTGGTCGACCGCGAAGGCGGTCAGTGCCGCGAACGCTTCTTCGCCTGGGTCGAGCACCAGGACAAATGTCCTTTGTCCGCCGATCTCATTGACGAGCTGCGATTTCATCCCTGTCCTTCCATCGTTCGGCCCCATTGAGCGCCGCCGTCAGATCAATGGGCACGGTGTTCCGCATTGCGCTTGCGGGTCGCTGCAGCTTTCTTTGCCGATTCCGATCGGCTTGCGGCAGACCGTGATGCCGATGCCTTGCCGCCGCTTTTGCCGCCTTTGTGCGCCGCCGGATGGCCCGTGTGTTTGCCGCGGCCCGAACCGCCTTCCTTCTTGCCACCGCCATCGTCCTTGTTGACGGTTGCCCATGCGCGCCGCTCTGCCTCCTTGTCGGAAACCCCGCGCTTCTCATAACCTTCGGCAATGTGGTCGGCTTTACGCTCCTGCTTGTCAGTGTACTTCGATTTGTCGCCTCGTGGCATGGCCAGCTCCTCCTGTTGAACAAGGGCTGAACGTCGACCCGACGCGGTGGTTCCAACATAAGTTCGCGAAGCCGAGGCCGCATGGCGGGGCAGCGCCATACACCGCCGCGGCGCGAGCTAACGCTTTTCGGGCCGGGGAGAGCGCAGCAGCAAGGCGAGAGGAACGAGCAGTGCGGTCGCTACCGCGCAATATCGAAAGACATCGATATAGGCGAGCAATGAGGCCTGCCGCGCTATCAACTGTCCTATCCAGCCGAGCGCCTGCTGTTTTGCGTCGATCATCGGCGAGCCTTGAGCCACGAAGTGCTCGGTCGCCTGACGCAGAACCTGCTGGTAGGCCGGTGACGACTGTGCCGTGTGGCCGACGAGGTTTGCCTGATGGATTTGCGCGTTCTGGGCTATCACCGTGTTGGACAGCGACACACCGATGCTTCCGCCGATGTTACGGGCAACGTTGATGAGTGCCGACGCCTGGTTCGTCTGCTGCGGAGCAAGACCGACGTAAGCCGCCGTCGAGATGGGGATGAACAGGAAGGGCAAACCGATCATCAGGAAGATGCGCGCGAAGGCAAAGAAGCCGAAACTGACGTCCGGGGTGAGCGATGTCATATGCCAGAGCGCGACAGCGACGACGGACATGCCTGCCATGATCAGGTATTTGGGCTGGACGATGGCGCCGGCAAATCCGGAAATCGGCATAAGCATCAACATTGCGATGCCACCCGGCATCATCGACAGGCCCGACAGGGTCGCCGTATAGTTGAAGGCGGTCTGCTGCAGTTGCGGCATCAACTGGGTGGTGCTGAACAGCACGGCGCCCACTGCCATCATCACCAGGAACGATGTGCCGAACTGGCGGCTGAACAGCAGGCGGACGTCGACGATCGGATCGCGGTGACTGAATTCCCACGGGATCAGCAGCAGAAATGAGACCGCCGAAATCGCCGCGAAGGTCACGATGAAACCTGATGCGAACCAGTCGTTGCGCTGGCCCTCATCGAGAAAGATCTCCAGGCAGCCGAGTGCCGTGGCGACCAGGATGAAACCGACCCAGTCTATTCTGAGGCCGCCCTTCAACCGTTCCTGCCGTTCGCGCTCGAGCACATCAGGCTCGACCACCAGCCACTGCACCAAGGCAAGCGACATGATGCCGAACGGGACATTGATGAAGAATATCCAGTGCCAGGAGAAATGGTCGGTCAGCCAACCGCCGATGGTCGGCCCGACTGTCGGTGCGACGATGACGGCAATGCCGTAAAGAGCAAATGCCTGGGAGCGTTTTTCGGGTGGAAAGGTGTCGGCGAGAATGGATTGTTCGCTGGGTGCCATGCCGCCGCCCCCGAGGCCTTGCAGGATCCTGAAGACGATGAGCATTTCCAGATTGGGCGCCAGGCCGCACAGCAGCGACGCTATGGTGAAGATCGCCACGCAAAGCATGTAGTAACGCTTGCGGCCGATGACGCTGGCCAACCAGCCGCTAACCGGGATGATCACGGAATTCGCGACCAGATAGGTGGTGATCACCCAGGTGCTTTCGTCCATCCCGGCCGCGAGGCTGCCGGCGATGTTGCGCAGCGCCACGTTGGCGATCGAGGTGTCGAGCACCAGCATGAAGGTGGCGATCGAGACGACGACTGCGATCAGCCACGGATTGCGCCCGCCGGCGGCGGACCGGGTTTCGCTCCGTTCACCAGCCATTTCGACGGCGCTCATCTCACCTTGACTGTCGGCACCACCGACAGGCCTGGACCCAGCAGCACGCCCGGCGGTCGGTCGAAGACGATCTTCACGGGCACGCGCTGCACCACCTTGACGAAGTTGCCGGTGGCATTCTCGGCCGGCAGCAGGCTGAAGGCGGTGCCACTGCCCGCCTGGATGCTGTCGACGCGGCCGTGGAAGTTCTTTTCGGGATAGGCGTCGATATCGATGTCGACGGGCTGTCCCGGCCGCATCAGATCAAGCTGGGTCTCCTTGAAATTAGCCTTCACCCAGACCTCGTCGGGAACGAACATCATCAGCACCTGACCAGGCTGGGCGTAGGTGCCCTTGGCGGCCGTGATACTGGTGGCGCGACCGGCGACAGGCGCGGTTATGATGGTGCGCGACAGCATGGTGCGGGCCTGCTCCTGGCTGGCCTTGGCTTGATTGAGCTTTGCTTGCGCGCTCTTGGTCTGTGCTTGCAGAACAGTGACCTGGCTTTTCGCGGCTGCCACGTTTGCTCCGGCGCTGTCGAGGGCGGCCTGGTCCTGGCGCAGGGTAGAAGCGGCCTGTTCCGCCTGCTGTTGGGTGGAGGTTCCCTTGGCCAGCAGCTCACGGTTGCGCTTGTCCTCCGCTTTGGCAAACTCGAGCGCGGCCTGGGCCTGCGCCACCTGCTTCTGTGCCGCATCGATCTTGGCGTTTTGTGCTTCGATCTGTGCACCGACATCGACGATCTCGGCCTGCGCCGAGGCCACACCGGCGTCGGCTTCCGCCAGGCTTGCCTGATAGTCGCTGTCGTCGATGCGCAAGAGCACGTCGCCGGCTTTCACAGACTGGTTGTCGGTGACCGCGACATCGGTGATACGACCCGATATCTCGGCACCGATCGTCACCGTGCGGGCGTCGATGAAAGCATCGTCGGTCGATTCATACTGACGCGCGTCCAGCCACCACAAGACCAGCCCTACGGCAATCAGCAGCACTGCGAGCAGGATGGCGATGGATATGTAAGGGTGCCGCCGAGGGAAGCTCAGCAGGCTGGGCTTTGGTTCTCCGGCCTGCTTATCCTGCTTGTGCTCCTGACCGACGTCTCTCCGGTGCTTTGGCGCCGCCTCTGAGGTGGCCCTGCGTGACGTGGCGTGCGTGTCGCCGGTTTCAGATTCTTCGGTTTGGGTTTTCGCGTCCACGGGAGAACTCCCAGGAGTTTTGACCGTGGCCAGTCAACGACAACTGGTCGTAAAAGGTTCCTGGCGACCGGGCACGGTTTCGCGCCTGGCGGAATTGGTTCAGCCGATTGCCAACCTGACCACGATGGCCAGGATCACGATACCGACCAAGCCGGCTATGAACATAACCCGACGCGTGCGCGTTCGCAGGATGATCTCGCCCTGTCTCGCCTGCTCCGCAGAGAACACAGGTCCATTGTCACCGTCCTTGTCATGCCGACCATCGCTCATGATCGCCTCCTTCCGGCCCTTGGCACACACCGGCTCTTGGCACACAACCATCGCTCGACAGGCGAGGTTCCGGTTATATCGATCCCGCCAGCAGAAAAAGGATCACAGGCTCGTGAGGAGGGAACTTTGTCCTCCGCGACTGGTTTGGGCCGCTTGAGACCCAGCCAGCCCGGAGCCAGCCATGCCCGATGCCAAGATGTCCAGTGGCCTGAGCAGACGCATGTTCATGACGGCCTCTGTTTCGGCGGCGGCGGCGATGCCGCTTGTGAATTCCCCGACGAGAGCTGCCCAGCCAGCGTCCGCAAAGCCAGCCGAACCGCGCGACTTGTCGGCGGTTTCAATGCGTATCAACAAACAGACCTACAATCTCGCGCTCGACAATCGAACCAGCCTGCTTGACGCTCTGCGCGACCACGTCGGCCTGACCGGCACCAAGAAAGGTTGCGATCACGGTCAGTGCGGCGCCTGCACGGTTCTGATCGATGGAAAGCGGGTACTGTCCTGCTTGAGCTTTGCCGTCATGAACCAGGGGCGGGAGATCACAACGGTGGAAGGCCTGGCCTCGACGGACGGGGAACTGCATCCGGTCCAGCAGGCCTTCGTCGACCACGATGCCTTTCAATGCGGCTATTGCACACCGGGTCAGATCATGTCCGCAATCGGTTGCATCAACGAAGGCCATGCTGGATCGGAAGATGACATTCGCGAATATATGAGCGGCAATCTATGTCGCTGTGCGGCGTATCCCAACATCGTTGCGGCGATCGTCCAGGCGCGCGACGAGATCAGGAGGGCTTAGGATGCGCCCCTTCGTTTATGAAAGACCAACCAGCGTCTCCGCTGCAATCGCCATGGCATCCCGTGTCGATGCCGTGCGCGTTCCGCCAACCGGCGCCGACACGCAATTCATCGCCGGCGGCACCAATCTGGCCGACTACATGAAGCTCGGTGTCGCGCGGCCGGACCGACTGCTTGACCTCAACACTCTTGCCGAGCCAGCCTTGCGGCAGATCAGGATAAACGATAACACGATCCGGTTTGGTGCACTGGTCCGCATGGGTGAAGCAGCCGACAACGATGACGTCCGGCGGCGTTGCCCCGCCCTTGCCGACAGCCTGAAATTCGCCGCCAGCGGTCAGCTTCGCAACATGGCGAGCCTGGGCGGCAATGTGCTGCAACGTACGCGCTGCGAGTATTTTCGAGAGATTTCCTGGCCGTGCAACAAGCGCGAACCCGGCTCCGGTTGCGCTGCGATGGAAGGGTCCAATCGCCAACACGCCGTGCTGGGTACGAGCGATGCCTGCATCGCCACGTATCACGGCGATTTCGCGCAGGCGCTGGTTGCGCTCGATGCCACCGTCGAGATCGAAGGTCCGCGGGGAAGGCGCACGCTTGCATTTGCCAAGCTGCACAAACGGCCGGGCGACACGCCCGACATCGAGACGGATCTCGCCGCCGACGAGCTCATAACCGCCATCGAAGTGCGGCTCGAACGGTGGAGCAGCCGGTCGCGCTATCTGAAGATTCGTGATCGCGAATCCTACGCGTTTGCGTTGGCGTCCGCGGCTGTTGCGCTCGACATGGATGGCGAGACGGTAAGGAGTGCGCGCATTGCGCTTGGTGGTGTGGCGACGGTGCCGTGGCGGGCGCGCGAAGCAGAGGACGCGCTACAGGGCAAAGTGCTTGACGAAGCCGCGGCGCAAGAGGCTGCCGAGGCTGCCTTCGCCGATGCCAGACCGCGCGAGCATAACGCATTCAAGATAC
>NZ_RZPB01000700.1:0-3149 GCF_003998535.1 Mesorhizobium sp. M7A.F.Ca.AU.002.02.1.1
GCGTGGAGGCCGGCGACATTCTCGCCGGGCTGGCGGCGCTGAACATCGGAGAAGCGGCCTTCATCGGCACCTCGCGCGGGGGATTGATCATCCATGTGCTCGGGACGATGCGGCCATCCGTCCTGAAAGCCATTGTTTTCAACGACATCGGACCGATGATCGAGACGGCCGGACTTGCCCATATCCAGTCTTATCTCGAGCGCGACCCGGCACCGAAAACCCGCACACAGGCGGCGGCCGCCCAGCGCAGCGTGCATGGCGAAGACTTCTCCGCTCTTGCCGGCGCCGATTGGGATCGGATGGTATGGGCTCTCTACCGCGAAACGGATGGTGGGCTGGTGCCGGATTTCGATCCGAAGCTGGTGGATACCGTTGCCAGTCTCGATCTGACGCAGAAGCTGCCTGACCTATGGCCGCAATTCGAGGCGTTGGCCGCGATTCCTCTGCTCACCATACGGGGCGTTAATTCGAGATTGCTGTCCACAGACACGCTCAAGCAGATGAGAGAGCGCCATTCCATGATGGAGACGATCACCGTCGAGGGTCAGGGCCATGCGCCGTTCCTCGAGACCGGCAGCCTACCGGGCGACATAGGCGCTTTTCTCGATCAGGCCGAGCGGAAGAATATCCTGAAGTAAATCCCATGACCGAACAAGGTCACGGGATAGCTATGATAGTATAGGCAAGTTTCTTCAGCCTACTTGGCTTTTGAACTTTTCCGAGTCGCTTTCGGCGACTCCTTAGCGGCGGCGGCTGCCCCGTCCCTCTTTTTCCGCTCTGCCGTCGGCGACGAAGGCGTCGTCACGGGCGAAGAAAACATGGGGCCTTCAGCGCAATTGCCGCCCGGCTGAGTCGATCGAGGCGTTTCCAGCACGATGACACAGCCATCGAGATCGTTGGTGGCCAGATGCGCGTAGCGCATCGTCATCGACAGCGTTTGGTGGCCGAGCCACATCTGCACGCGCCTGATGTCGATGCCGCCCTGGACAAGACGCGAGGCGCAGGTATGGCGCAATATGTGCGGCACCACCTGATCGTCGGCGCCGAGGCCGACTTCGGCCTTCGCGTCGTTCCAGATGGCACGGAACTGTGCCTGGCTGAGCTTGGTGAACGGTCCTTTGGGCCGACGACCCTCGGTGGGAGGCAGCTTGATGACCTCCTTGACCCGCTCGGTCATCGGAATGGTGCGGCTGCGGCCGGATTTGGTGATCCAGAAGGAGACGCGATGCTCCTGGATATCGTTCCAGATCAGCCCAAGCGCCTCGCCGAGACGGCATCCGGTGTCGACCAGGAAAACGGAAAGCCTGTAGGCATCCTCGCTGCGGCTCTTGATGGCGGCGAACAGGCGCGCCTCTTCGTCCCTTTCGAGGAAGCGAATCCGACCCGCCCGCTCCTTCTGGCGGCGGAACTCGGGCAGGCTGTGGATATCTCCCATCTTGTGAGCCTTGCGCAGCAGTTTGCTGAGGGCAGCCATCTTTCGATTGATGGTTGCGTTGCTGTTGCCGCGCTGGCGCAGGGTGCCGATAAGGTTGTCCAGGGTACTTTGGTCAAAGGCGCTGAAACGCTCACCAAGGAGAATCTCGTCTATTTCGCCGATGAACGAGCTGACATTATACTTATGCCGCCCATCATCCCATAATATGTCCCGATATGCTGAAAAAAGATCTCCGACCCGATGCGATTTTACTTCTCTAATCTTGTTGTAGGTGTATCGAATCTTCGGACTTTGAGAAGAAAACATCGAAAAATGATCAGAGGACTCGCCCTCTTGAATCGCTTCGTTCGTCATCATTTGCCACACCCCCGAGTGGGATAGGTCAGCCCTACCCGCTTGGAAGCGTCCTTTCAAGAGATTTTAATCACGCAGTTGTGATTTCATCCGCCCATCAGCGGATCCCACGAAACCACCCCACGGATTTATTCAGCTACCGTTACCCCCATCCTTCCGTTTGCCTTGATCCAGTCACGAAACAAAAACAGCCCGGGCGTTTGCGCGCCCGGGCTGGATTTCACCTGTAAGGAACCAGCCCTTAGAACGAGCGCTGGAAGCGGAGGATACCGCCGATGTTGCTCTTCTTGTCGGCATGGGTCCAGTTGGACACGGTGTCGTTGCCGACATTAAGGTAATCGACTTCGGCCGTAACCGTGAAGCCAGGAACCACGTCGTAGGCGATGTTCGCCGCGATGCCGAGGTTCTTGCCCTCGTCATATGACACCTGAGCGTTGAACGAGGTCTTCTCGTTGAACTTGTAGGTGCCACCGCCCCACAGTGCCCAATTGCCGCTCCACTGCTTGTACATGCCGCGACCACCAGCAGGGAAATTCAAGCTTGCGTCGGTGTAGTTGTCGTCGGTGCCGTAACCGCCCATGATGAACAGCGTCAGCTCGTTCGTCGCGTTCACGTCCAAGCGAACCTTGGTGGCGACTTCTTCGTAGTTGCTGTCATACGAAACAACGCCGGTGATTGCACCCCAGCCCTGCGTCCACTTCACACCGCCGACGACATGCGGAACATAGCTGTCGATCGTGTAGGCGCCATAGCCTTCTTCGAGTGAAACCACAGCCGAGAAGCCGTTGCCAGCATCGAAGTAATACTGGATGACGTTGGTGTCGAAGCCGCCATAGGGAACCAGCGTATCCTGGATGACGTTGCCGGCGTAGCCGACGAACGTATCGAAGGCCGATTCGTCCTTACCGACGCGCAGGCCACCGAGCTGGATCCAGGCGAAGTTCAGCGAAACAGGCTCGTTGCCAGCAGCATTGATGAACGGGCTCGTATCGCGTTGGGTGTTGCTGAAATTGAAGCGGGTCTCGGTGTAGGTCTTCAAGGTGCCGAGTTCGGTTTCCTGACCGGTCCAGGTCTTCAGCGTGAAGCGGGCTCTCTTGCGCCAGGTGTCGTTGCTCTCACCGATGTCCTGATGATCTGCGCTTCTTGCACCATCGAACGAGCCGACGTCGCCGCCACCGATGTCATAACGGACATAGCCGCCGACGCGCAGGCAGGTCTCGGTGCCGGGGATGTAGAAGTAGCCAGCGCCGTAGACGTCGCAAATCTTGACGTATTCAGCGGGTTCCGGCTCGGCGACGACGACGGCGTCGGCGGCGCGCGCACCGGAAACTGCGATCAGGGCCGCAGCGGAGCCGAGGAG